>CAYOPA010000094.1:0-13926 GCA_964405625.1 uncultured Bryobacterales bacterium | reverse complement strand
CCGCCGCCTGATCCTAATGTGGAAACTCCAGACGCGAGGCATTGCCTCGCGAAGTTAGTTGTCGGGCCGCAGGCCCGACTGCGCGGCGCAGCCGTGCGCCACGAGAGCAGCTAGTTGCCATGGGGATTCAACCATGGTTGGGTCCAAAGCCATTACGATCAGGGGATTTAACTGACGAGCGCGCGCAGGACGCCTTCGGCGGTCTGTCGCCAGGAGAAGCCGGCGGCGCGGGTGCTGCCACGTTGGGAGAGGTCGGTCTGTAGCGCGTCGTCGGCGAGCGCGCGGTCGATTTGACGACGGAAGTCGTCGGGCGAATGGGGGTCCGCCAGCAGCCCGGCGTCGCCGACGAGCTCTTCCAACGCATGGCCGCGGCTGACCAGGACAGGCGCGCCGCAGGCCATCGCCTCGATCGCCGGCAAGCCGAAGCCCTCGTCCCAGGAGGGCATGACGAACAGCCTCGCCCGGCGATAGAGCTCGGCGAGCTCGGGGTCGGGGACGTAGCCGGCGAATTGCACGCGGTCGCTGACGCCAAGCTGCTCAGCAAGCGCCGCTAGCTCGGTGTGGCAGGTGCGAAAACGGTCGTCCTGATAGTCGCCGACCAGGACGAGCCGGGTGGCGCCGGACGCCGCGAAGGCGCGCAGCAGCGTCTCGAGGTTCTTGGTCGGGCTGATGCCGCCGACGTAGAGTAGGAACTCTTCGCGCGGTCCGGCGCCGGGCGTGAAGATGCCGGCCGGGGCTTCCGGGACGACGGCGATGCGGTGCGAGGGAAGCCCGTAAACCCTTTGGATGGAGCGCTTGGAGTGTTGTGAGACTGTCAGGCAGAGGTCGGCTTGCCAAAGCGCGGCGCGCACCTTCCAGCGCCAAAAGCGCTCGTTGCGCGGAGAGGCGAAGGCCAGCGCGGGATGGTTTTCGGCGATGGTGTCGTGCACGCCTACCACGGTGCGCACCGGCCGCAGCAGCGGGAAGTAGGAATAGACAGTGGGGAAGAAGAAGACGTCGAGCCGCTCGCGGGCGACGGCGAAGCTCATCCGGGCGAGGTCGGGGAGGGAGCGGCGGCCGTCAGCGCGCGCGGCTTCTGCTACAGGCGTCTTAGTGGGGACGAAACGGGGCTCGACGCGGGCGGGCCAGGGCCCGGCTGGATCGGCGGCGGAGTCGAGGAAAAGGAGGTAGTCGTTTTGGCGGTCGATTTCGGATAAGGCGGAGAGGAGCTCGCGCAGGAAGCGTCCGTAGCCTCTGCGGTTGGACCAAGTTCCGCCGTCGACGCCGATTCGCATGGCTTAGCTATGTGGCGTACGGAATAGTCGTGCGCCACAACTCAGAATATCCTTGGCTTCGGGTCGGGGCCGGCTAGGTAGCCGCGGAGCTCGCCCGCCGACCAGGCCAGATTTAAGGCTAGCGTCCAGCCCAACGCCCGGGCAAAGCGCCGAGTCATGCCCTTGCGCCAAGCCCAGCGAGCCTGGCGCCAAGTCAGCACGCCCGGCAGCAGCGGACACAATGCCGCGCACAGCAGCGAATTGGCCCCCCAGCGCTCGGCCGCGTAGGCGCGCCCGTAATGAAAGCGCTGCCGCAACGCGGCGCCCGGCCGCATGGCATTGCAAAACTCGACCGCCGCCGGGCACAGCCGTAGCTCCCGCCCTTCGATGAGCCAGCGCTCGTGCATTGCCGTTTCCCAGCAGCCGGAGTCGAGATATTCCAGAGCGCTACGTTTGTAGCAGAGATTGGCGCCGGACAGAGCCGCCGCCGGTCCCTCTTCCACGGGCGGCGCGAAGGGCGCGTACTCGCAGAAGTACAGCCCCAGCTCAAAGGCGCCGGCGCCGGGCCGTACGGTGACGGCGCCGCCCACGACGGGCGCTTGCGACGCGGCGTCATGGGCGGTCGCCATCCAGCGCGCCCAGTCGGGGGCTGGAACGCAGGTCGCTTCGAGCGCAGCGACCAGCGGAGCCGCGGTCAGCGCCACACCGCTCCAGCGCAAGGCCGGCAAGGTTTTTGCATCGGCAAAGTGGACGAACCGCACCGTCGGGAAATCCTCGCTCAGCAGCTCCGCGGGATCTTGCGGCGAGCCATCGGACACCACGATCTCGACGACCTCGGGCTGTCGGGTCAGGGATTCCAGCGCCCGCCGCAAGGTCGAATGCGAGTTGTAGGAGGCGATCACGACGGCCAGCGGGGAGCTCAATTGTCCTCCATCCGGCTGAAGACGGCGTCGAGCTCGCCCAAGGTCTGCGCCAGGGCGAACAGGAGAAACGCCGGCAGCGCGGGCGCGAACGGCAGGGTCCCCAGTCGCCGAAGCTGACGCCACAGCAACACGGGCGTGAGCGCGAGCGCTCTCCACGGCGATGCGCGCCCCCGCGATCCCTGGCGCGACCAGCGCCGGCGATCCGCCAAAAACCCAGCCAACCCAGGCGGCTGGTAGACAGCCCGCAGGCTCTCCAGGCGGTCGAACCGCAGACCGGCGTCGGCAAGCCGCGCGTGCGCCTCCATCTCCGACGCCGCCCGCGCGAGCAGCCCCGGGGGCAGCGCCTCTCGCTGGTAAACGACGTTGCCGGCGGGAATCCAGGCCGGTCCGGCGTTCGGCAGGTGCGAATACTCCCACAGCCAGGCGGCCCGCTCAAAATAGCCGGCACCGGACGGCGGATCGACCGGTCCCCAGGCGACAGCGGCGGTCACGGCCAAGGCGGCCTGAACCCAGCTTGCGTCCACGTGGTAGTCCTCGCTGAGCGAGGCGATCAGGTCCGATTCGGCGGCGGCGATCCCCAGGGCGCGTCTACTTTGGGGCGAAGCTGCCGGCGGAGACTCGATCAGTCGGAGCCGCAGACCCTCGTCAGGGACAGGTCCGATGGCGCCGACCAGCACGGTTTCGCCGCCAAAGCCGGCGCGGCGCAGGGCGCCCAGCGCGCTCCTCCAGCCGCCCGAGCCGATCCCGGCCACAATCACGACCGCCAGCCGTTCCCGCCCCTGTTGGTTCGCGTCGATCGGACCTACGGTACCATGACTGTCTGCCGGTGGAGGGCGTCGCGCTGCGGTTCTGCATGGTGAGCATTTTCTACCCGCCGTACGCCTTTGGCGGGGATGCCATTTTCCTCCACAGGCTCTGTACGGAGCTCGCCCGCCGCGGACACCAAGTCGACGTTATCCACTGCGCCGACTCCTTTCACCTGTTCAGCAAGCAGGTTGACCCGAGTGCGTTCCCGACGGGCGAGGGGGTGCGGGTTCACAAGATTGCCAGCCCGTTCGGAGCGCTGGCGCCATTGGCGGCCCATCAGACGGGCCGGCCGCTGCTCAACGGCGGCGCCATCGGCGCGGCGCTGTCGAGCGCGCCGTTTGACGTGATCCACTTCCACAACATCTCGCTGTTTGGCCCGGGGGTCTTCTCGATGCCGACCCAGGGCGATCCGGTGCGGCTGTTTACGGCCCACGATCACTGGCTGGTCTGTCCGATGAGCGTGTTGTGGAAGAACCGCAGCCATGTTTGCGACGAGCCTACCTGCTTCAGTTGCACGATCCAGTCCCGGCGCCCGCCGCAGTGGTGGCGATACGGCTCGCTGCTGGAGCGCTCGGCGGAGCGGATTGACGCCTTCCTGGCCCCCAGCCGCTTCTGCGCGGAGATGCATCGTCACCGAGGCTTTGCTCGGCCGATGGAGGCGCTGAGCTACTTTGTGCCGCGCGCCAAAGAGCCGGCGCCCGACGAGGCCGCGCCGCACCCGCGCCCCTACTACCTGTTCGTGGGCCGGCTTGAGAAATACAAGGGCTTGCAGGATTTGCTGCGGGCCTTCGAGGGACCGGGAGAGTACGATTTGCTGGTGGTGGGGGCGGGCGGCCATGAGCCGGAGCTGCGGGCGCGGGCGGAAGGGCTCGGCCGGGTGCGCTTCGTGGGCTGGGTCAATCAGGATTCGATCGGCCCGTACTACCGCCACGCCATCGCGGTCTGCGCCCCGTCGATCACCTACGAGACGTTTGGGCTGGTGGTGGTGGAAGCCTACGCGCACCGTACGCCGGTGATCGCCCGGCGGCTGGGACCGTTGCCGGAGGTGGTGGAAGAGGCCGGCGGCGGGCTGACCTTTCGCGATCAGACTGAGCTGGTCGAACAACTGGAGCTGCTGGCGCGGGACCGTGAGCTGCGCGACCGGCTCGGCAACCAGGGGCACGCCGCCTTTGAGGCGCGGTGGACGCCCGAACGCCACATCGAGAAGTATCTGGCAGTCATCGAGCGGGCCCGAGCCGCGCGTAGCTCGTGATCTCGACGCCGCCGCGCTCGACGGCCCGGCGGACCTCGTCGGAAGTGAGCGCGTCGAGCTCGGCCTGGCGGCTCTCCTTGAGGCGGGTGGAGGCGGCGCGAAGCTCGGCGCCGCAATGGCCGGGGTGGGTCATCAGCTCGGTCAAGCCGTCGGGCAGCGCCTCGATGAGGTCGGCGAGCTCGCGGTCGCGGTAGAGCCCCGTCATTTGAAATCCGGCAAAGTGGTCGGTGGCGCGGCAGCCGGCTCGTTCCAGCCGCCGTTGAAAGCGTCCGTCCAAGCCGCCCAAGATGCGGCTGACGGTGCGCCGCTTCCAGGGCGAGCGAGCGGCGGCGGCGGTTAGAGGCAGATCGAATGGCCGCCGCACCCAGGCGATGCCGTAGGCTTTGGCCACGGCCAGCACGGCGTCGAGGACTCGGGGGACGAGATGCGTGTGCTTGTGAGCGTCGAGATGCGTCGGCTTGAGCCCGGCGGCCTGGATTTTTTCGACCTGGGCGGCGAGCTCGCGCTCGATGGCGGAGCGGCTCCAGCCGCGGGCGAGCCGCCAGAGGAATTCCGCCACGGAGGTTGGCAGCGGGCGGTCCGGGTCGGCGACCGAGCGGCCGCCGACGAGCGTCAGGTGGCAGCCGACATCGAGCCGGGGGGTGCGCGCGGCGAGCTCGACGGCGTGCTCGAAGGCGTCGCCGTTGGCCAGCAGCGTGGTTGCGCGCAGGATGCCGCGCTCGCAGGCTTCCACAATCCCGGCGTTGACGTCGCGCGTAAAGCCGAAGTCGTCCGCGTTGACGATTAGGCGCCGCGACATGGCCGCGATGTTCCTACTTTTCGAGCAGGAAGCCCCCCACGAACATGGCGTCCACGCCGGAAGCGTAGAAGCTGCGCACGGCCGAGCGCGGGTCGTTGACCAGCGGCTCGCCGAAAAGGTTAAACGAGGTGTTGTAGAGCACGGGCAGGCCGGTTTTGCGGCCGGCGCCTTCGAGCAGCGCCCAGAAGCGCGGGCTGTCGCTGCGGCGGACGGTTTGGACGCGAATGCGCTCGCCGTCGAGCAACGCCGCGCCGAACCTTTCCTTGTGCTCGGGCTTGACGCGGCTGACGGTCGCCAGGAAGCGGGCGTTTTCGCCGCAGTCGAAGTACTCGGCGGCGCGCTCTTCAGGCACGGCGGCGGCGAACTTGCGGAAATCCTCGCGGCGCTTGATGTACTGGTTGAGGTTGACGGTCGAGTAGGGGTTCAGGGGCGAAGCCAGGATGCTGCGGTTGCCCAGCGCGCGCGGCCCCATCTCGGTGCGACCCTGGAACCAGGCCACGATCTGGTGGTTCCCCAGCCGCTGGACGGCTTCGTCGACGATGCGCTCGTCGGTCAACAACACTTGGAAGCGCAGCTTGCAGTTTTCCAGCGTCTTCTTGATCTCTTCCTGGCCGAATTCCGGGCCGAGGAAGACGTTTTGAAGCTGCTTGCCCGAATCGCGGCCGAGCGTGCGCCGCCAGGCAAGCAAGGCCGCTCCCATCGCGGTGCCGGCGTTGCCGGCGGCCGGCTGCACCCAAACGCGGTCAAAGCGGCCGGAACGCTCCAGCGCCTCCACGACGAGGGCGTTGAGCGCCAGCCCGCCGGCCAGACAGAGATTGCCGCCTTCGCCGGCCATCGACAGGACGGCCCGCTCGGTGGCTGCTTGCACGCTGGCGGCCAGGTCCGCGCGCAATGTCTTGGTCATCGGCTCGCCGGACTGGAAGCCGGCCGCGCTGAAGAATTTTTCGCTAAAGCCGCCGTCGGAGGCGCGCGAGACATCGAAGTAGGTGGAATCGAGGTTGACGCCGCCTTTGCCGTCCAGTCCCAAAAGTTCGGCAAACAGCTCGGCCCAGCGCGGCTCGCCGCTCATCGAGAGCCACTGGATCTTGTGCTCCTCGCGGTCGCCGTGAAAGCCGATCAGCTCGGTGATGCAACTGTAGAGCAGGGCCGGCGAATCCGGGGCGTAGTATTCGCGCAGCGGTTCCAGGCGGTTGCCTTCGGCCTTCCAGATCGCCCCGCAGCGCATGTCGCCGCGACGGTCCAGCGTGAGCACGCGGGCTTTGTCGAACGGCGAGGGGTAGAAGGCGCTGGCGGCGTGGGCGTCGTGGTGGTCGGCGACCACCAGGCGGGCGTTCGGAAACGCCGACTTCAGGCGAACGTGAAACAGCGAGTCGCCGCGATTGCCCAGCGGCCGGGCGATGGCCACGTAGCCGACCTGATCGCGGGTCGCCCCAGCGGCGGCCAGACAGGCCTCGACGGCCTGCTCGGGCAGCGCGTTCGAGTGCGGCCGACGCGTCAGCTTCTCCTCTTCAATGGCCGCGATGATTTCGCCGTCGCGCAGGATTGCCGCGGCCCCGTCATGGAGCCAGCCTCCGATCCCAAGTACCAACATTGTGAAGCTCCCTTCAGGCGGCTCGCAGACGTGCGACCGTCTTTTCCTTGCCGATCAGCTCGAAAACCTCAAACGCGCTCGGGCCGACCGACTGGCCCGACAGCGCCGCCCGGGAGCCGTTGATCAGCAGCCCCGGTTTGACGCCGCGTTCCTCGGCCAGAGCCCGCAGCGCCTCCTCCACGGTCGACTGGTTGAACTCGTCGAGCGCTTCCAGGCGATCGGCGAGCGCGCGCAGCCCTTCGCGGGCGCCCTCTTTGTCGAGGTTCTCCACCGCCTTGGGCTCAATCTCAAACTCGTCGCCGAAGTACGCCTGCGCTCGCAGGCGAAAATCCGTGAGCATCGTGTAACGCGAACGGATGGCGTCAATGGTCTTGAGCAGGCGCGTCGGCCGGGCGGCGGTTTCAAATTCCTCGCTCCACCAGCCGGCTTTCTCGAGCTCGGGCTTGACGTAGCGGATCAGGCTCTCGACCGGCATCGTGCGCAGGTGCTGGCCGTTGAGCCAGACGGCCTTCGGCGGCGCCCAGTTGTCCGCGGAGGACTCATCGAACTGCACCACGGCGTTGGTCCGCAGCACGCCGGAGATGTCGAATTTTTCCTCGAGCTCGGCCTGTGTGAGCACTTCCTGGTTGCCCTTGGGCGACCAGCCCAGCAGCGCCAGAAAGTTGATAAACGCGATCGGCAGGAAGCCGGCGTCGCGATAGCTCACCACGCTCACGGTGGGACCGTGCTTGCGCTTGGAGAGCTTGGAGTGGTCCGGCCCCAACAGCAGCGGCAGGTGCGCGAACTGCGGATGCGACCAGGCCAGGGCCGACCCGGCCAGGGCTTCGAGCAGTTGGACGTGCTTGTAGGTGTTGGTGAGATGGTCCTGGCCGCGGATGATGTGGGTGATGTTGAGCTCGGCGTCGTCCACGCAGCTTGCCAGGTGGTAGGTCGGCGCGCCGTCGCTGCGGACCAGCGCGAAGTCTTCCAGGTCGGCGTACTTGCGGAACTGCTTGCCGTAGACGAGGTCCTTGAAGGCGACGCCGCCGTCGAGGTTGCGCGGGGTGCGGAAACGCAGCACGAAGGGCTCGCCGGCGGCGGCGCGGCGGTCGCTCTCCTCGCGCGAGAGCTCGGGCATGCCGGGGTTGAAGAGCCAAGCCTGGCGCTTGCCTTCGGTCTCGGCGGGCTTGTCGTTGTCGCCCAGCGCCTGCGCGGGGATAAAGTCGCGGTAGGCGGCGCCCTTGGCCAGCAGCGCCTCGGCGGCGGCGGCGTGACGGTCGCGGCGGCGGGACTGGTAGTGCTGCTCGTCCCAGCCGAGCTCCATCCATTCCAGGCCTTCGAGGATGGTGCGCAAGGAGGCGTCGGTGGAGCGCCCCACGTCGGTGTCGTCGATGCGCAGGACGAGCTGACCCTTGTGCTGACGGGCGAAGAGCCAGTTGAACAGGAAGGTGCGGGCCCCGCCGATGTGCAGAAAGCCGGTGGGAGATGGAGCGAAACGAACGCGGGTCATCGAGGAGGGTTGCGGCGGCGGGGGGCCGCTAGCCGTTTTTTCCAGTGTACCAGCGGTGGGCTCTCGAGCCCGAAGGCGGGAGCGGGCGTGGCCCTTGACTGACGGCTGGGGTTCGCTCGCGCTCGGACACTGGGACAGCCCCGATGGAGCGACCCGGTCGATACTCGCACTAATGCTAGCTCGCGCCCTCCACCACAAGGTCCATGAGTTGGTCCAGCAGCGTGTAGTACTCGAACTTTACCTTCGCGCCGACGTTGAGCTCTTCAAGCTCCAGCTTCTTCTTGCCGGTCTCCTTTGCGAATTTCTTGGAAGTCTTGATCTGTTCGCGCCCCGTGGGTTGCGCGAAGGCGAGCTCGAGGCCTTCGCTCTGGCCGCTCAGCGCGATGGTGACGGTGCGCGCTTGCAGGTCCACCTTGCGGATGACCCCGGAGTCCTTGATCGTTTTGAGGACCTTGTCGGGCTTGACGCCCTGCACGGCCCCGCGCACTCCGGTGACGTCGTCGGCGCGCGTCTTGGAACTGGCGCTGTTCGGATCCTGCGCCGACGCCGCCAAGGCGCAAAACAGCGCCGTCGCCAGAAACCTGCCACATTGACGCATCATGCTACTTCGATTGTCCCGGGGGCGGGGGCCGCCGTCAAGCGGTCAACACGCCGCCCGCTGCTGCTCGGGTATCGCCACCGCCTCTCCCCGAAAATACTCGATGGTCCGCCGCAGCCCGTCTTCCAGCCCGACTTGGGGCTCCCAACCCAGCAGCCGCCGGGCTTTGGAGATGTCGGGCTTCCGCTGGCGGGGGTCGTCGGCCGGCAGCGGTTTGCGCTCGATGGGACAGTCCGAGCCGATCAGCCGCTGGATCGTCTGCGCGAACTCCAGGATCGTCAGCTCGACGGGATTGCCGAGGTTGACCGGTTCGCGCTCGTCGCTTTGCGACAGGCGGATCAGCCCGTCCACCAAGTCGGAAACGTAACAGAAGCTGCGGGTCTGCGATCCCTCGCCATGGACGGTGATCGGCTGCCCGCGCAGCGCCTGATCGATAAAGTTGGGCACGACGCGGCCGTCGTTGAGCTTCATGCGCGGCCCGTAAGTGTTGAAAATGCGCACGATGCGGATCTGCAGGGCGTGCGTGCGGTGGTAGGCCATCGTCAGCGCCTCGGCGAAGCGCTTGGCTTCGTCGTAGACCGAGCGCGGGCCGATCGGGTTGACGTGGCCCCAGTACGTCTCCTTCTGGGGGTGCTCGAGCGGATCGCCGTAGCACTCCGAGGTGGAAGCCAGCAGGAAACCGGCGTTCTTGGCGCGCGCCAAGTCGAGCATGTTCTTCACGCCCGCCGAGTTGACCATCATCGTCTCCACCGGAAGCGCCAGATAGTCGACCGGGCTGGCCGGGGAGGCCATGTGGAAGATGAAGTCGACACCTCCGTCGATTTCCACGGGCTTGGTGACGTCATGGTCGAGGAAATCAAACCCCGGATTGTCGAGCAGATGCTCGATGTTCTTGACCCTGCCGGTCAAACAGTTGTCGACGGCTAGGACGAAGTGGCCTTCTCCAACCAGTCGCTCGCACAAATGAGAGCCGACAAAGCCGGCGCCCCCCGTCACCACGACTCGCAAATTTTTCTCCTCTGCCGATTGTTTGGCGCAAGCACGCCCATGGGCCCATCCTATCAACAACCCTCCCTTTCTCGACCTCGTGGAAAGTCCTTATCGGCGGACCCGCTTGCGTCGGCCAAGCAATTCGGAAAGAATGTGAGACGCCCCGCCGACGCATGCGGGCAAGGAGCTCAACCATGGAACGCCGAGACGCATTACGCCGCATGGCGGGAGGCGCCGCCGCCCCGCTCGCCGCCCTGTTCGCCGCGCCCGCCCCCGCCAGGGCGGCCGCTCCGCAGGTCGCCACACGGCTGGCCCCCGCGAAGATCACCAACGTTAAGGCATTGCTGACGGCGCCTCCTGGGCTTCCGCGCACTGTCGTGGTCAAGGTCGAAACCGACCAGCCCGGCCTGTACGGCTGGGGCTGCGCGACCTTCACGCAGCGCGCCAAGGCCGTCGTCACCGCGGTGGACGAGTTTCTGGCGCCGTTCCTGAAGGGCAAAGACCCCGACGCCATCGAAGACATCTGGCAGACGATGTACGTCAGCTCCTATTGGCGCAACGGTCCGGTGCTCTACAACGCCATGAGCGGCGTGGATCAGGCGCTGTGGGACATCAAGGGCAAGCGCGCCGGCATGCCGGTCTACCAGCTCCTGGGCGGCAAGGCGCGTCAGGCGGCCGAAGTCTACTTGCACGCGTCGGGCCGGAGCCTCCAAGAGGTGGAGGACAACGTACGCAAGTACATGGAACAGGGCGCGCGCCACATCCGCATTCAGATGGCGATCGAGGGGCAGGCCAACTATGGCGCCGCCGTCAGCGACGCCTCCGGACAGGGCTTCCTCGGCGCGCCCTCGGGCGGCAACCACCGCGAGCGGATGTATGAGCCGACGCCTTACCTGCTCAGCGTGCCGAAGCTGTTCGAGCACATGCGCAAGAACATCGGCGAAGAGGTCGAGCTGCTGCACGACGTGCATGAGCGCATCTCCAACGATCAGGCGATGTGGCTGTGCAAGCGGGTCGAGGAGTATCGCCCGTTCTTTATTGAAGACCCGGTGTCGCCCGAGCAGATCGGCTACTTCAAGCACATCCGGGCGCAGTGCACCACGGCCATCGCCATGGGCGAGCTGTTCAACTCGCCGCACGAGTTTGTGGGACTGATCTCGGAGCGGCTGATCGACTTCATCCGGATTCACGTCTCGCAAATCGGCGGCCTGTCGCCGGCGCGCAAGGTCGCTCACCTCGCCGAGTGGTTCGGCGTCCGGACCGCTTGGCACGGTCCGGGCGACACCTCCCCGGTCGGCCATCTGGCGAATATTGCTCTGGACGTGAGCTGCTACAACTTCGGCATCCAGGAGGGGCGTACCTGGGAAGATTCGGTCCAGGAGGTCTTCCAGGGCTGTCCGCGGTTGGAGAACGGCTTCTTCTATCCGAACGAAGCGCCGGGCTGGGGCATGGAGATCAACGAAGACCTGGCGGCGAAGTACGACGTCGACTCGCGTTACGACGAGCCGTTTGACTACTCCTGGGGGACCACGCGGCGCCGGGACGGCTCGATCATTCGGCCTTGAGGCGGTGGTCGGTTGGTCAGTTGATCTGTTGATCTGTTGATCTGTGTGTGGCGCTTGTGGCGCACGGCTATGCCGTGCAGTCGGGCCTGTGGCCCGACACTGGAGTTTCAACGCTCTGTCTGACTGGCGGCGAGCCGCGTCGTCGCGTATCGACGACGTTGCTGCAATCACACGCAGGCCCCCATGAGCGGCGGGCGATCGGTCAAGGGCCTCGACCTGGGGGTCGAGGCGGCAGGCGTGGGCGCCTGCGCCACTTCTCCGCCGCGGGCCTGAGTGAAATGTGCGAGCTCCAGGGTCGGGCCTGTGGCCCGACAACACTTCATTTCAGCGCAACGCCGCCGCCACCGCCTCAATCGTGCGGTCCACGTCCTCGCTGGTGTGGGCGGCCGATAGCGAGCATTGCTTGGTCGCCACTGGAAAGAAGTAGACGCCCTGCTCGACCAAGCGTTTGCGGAAGCCGGTGTCGGCGGCGAAGTCGTGGTGCTCCGCCAAGTCGTGCCAATCGCGCGGGGCGTGGTCCATCCAGTAGATGACAAACGCCGAGCCCTGCCGCACCAGCAGCGCGGGTCCGTCCAGGCCCTCCAGGATTGGGCGGAGCCCTTCCTCGATCCGCCGCCCCAGCCACTCCACGCGCTGGTAGACGGAGCCGTCGTCTTCGAGCAGCGTCTCGATGGTCGCAATCGCCGCCGCCACCGGGACCGGATGCGCGTTGTAGGTGCCGGCCAGCAGCACCCGCCTGGAAGCGTCAGGGTGGGCGAAGTAGTCCATCCAGTGGGCCGGTCCGGCGATGGCCGCGAGCGGGTAGCCGCTGGCGATCGCCTTGCCGTAGACGGCCAGATCCGGCATCACGCCGCTGATCTCGGCGTAGCCGCCGAGCGCGTGCCGAAAGCCGGTCTTGATCTCATCAAAAATCAGCAGCGCCCCCTGCTCCATCGCCAGCGCCCGCAGCCCTTCCAGGTAGCCCGGCAGGGGCTTTACCAATCCGATGTTCTGCAAAATCGGCTCCGTCAGGATCGCCGCCACCGGATACCGCTCACAGACCCAGCGCACCGACGCGAGATCGTTGTAATTCACCGGATGCACCAAGGCCCGATGCGCTTCCGGAATGCCCGCGCTCATCGCGTCAAACAGATACTCGCCGGGGCTCAGGCGCGGCCCGAGCTTCTCAAGCGGGCTCATCAGGTTGCAGGCCACATCGTTGTGCCAGCCGTTGTACCCGCCCTGCATCACGATCAGATGGTCGCGGCCGGTGACGGCGCGCGCCAGCCGGATGGCCTGCGAAGTCGCCTCGCTGCCGCTGTTAAAAAAGGCCGCCCGCTCGGCCCAGGGGATGTGGTCGCAGATCAGCTCGGCGAGCCGCCCTTCGTCCTCGGTCGGACCCGAGCCAAACAGGTCGAGCCCGGAGTCCACCGCATGCTTGACGGCCTCGACCACCCGCGGGTGTCGATAGCCCAAGAATTGCGGCGCGAAGGCCCCGTGATAGTCGATGTACTCGCGTCCGTCGGCGTCATACAGCCGAGAGCCCTCGCCGCGCACGAACGCCAGGGGAGGGTCGGCCAGGCGGTTCAACGACGACAGCCCGCCGGGAATATGCAGGCGATTGTTTTCAAGAATCTGTTGGGATCGAGTCATCGCAGGCTCTCCAGCAGCTCCAGGGCGGCGCGGATGATTTTTTCGTCGGCGCCGGGGTCGTAGGGCGTACGCTCCACCTCGTAGCCGCCGTGTTGATACTCCTCCGCCGTCGGCATGTAGTCGCCTCCGATTCCGTTGGAGTAGCCGCAGAACATGGTAAAGGCGAAGGGCGAGCCCTTCTTCACCGCCACGCCGATTTCGGCGAACGGCTCGCCCGGCATCGCCACCAACGCCAGCTCGCCGATGCGCAGCGCTTGCAGCCGGACCTTGAGCGGCGCCGAATCGGCGGGTTTTTTCCATTGGTCGAGCAGGTCGCCGAAGCGGCGAACACGCGCGCCGGCCTGGGCGATCTTCCAGCCGTCGCCGGAGCGCTCGGCCTCGGCGAGTTGGAGCTGGGCGCGGCCCAGGCGCGTGGCCATGTCGTCAATCTCGCGGGGGGAGTAGGTGCGGCGCGGCACATCGACGGTCCGTTCGCCAAAGCGTAGCGTCGCATCGCGCGGGCCTTTCACCCGCCAATGCTGCTTGGCCTGGTACGCGGTGGACTCGACAAAGCCCTCGAACGTCGGCTCGCGCAGCACGGTCTCGATCTGCAAGGTCAAGGCGGCGACCTGATGGCCCAGCGTGCGTCCCAGGCGGTGCGGTACGGCCAGATCGCCGGTAAAGCCCTCGATCGGCCCCTGGTTGCCCGCCGCGCCCTGGAAGAACAGGCACAGCGCGCCGGGAAAGGCCTGTTCGACGACCTTGCGCGTCATGCCGATCCAGTCCGGCGAGATCGCTTTGTTCTCGTAGGCCAGGACCGTTCCGTGGCACTGGAAATTCGCCAGCACGGCCAACGGCGTCCCGTCGGCGCGGTCGATGCGGAAGACGACCAGCTCGCGGTCGATAAAGCCGTCGGGATTGCGGCCGACGGCGGGCGGGTCGTCGCCTTGCCCGCGGTAGCGCCGGTTGATGTTGATGGTCCCTTCGCCGCGGCCGCCGTGGATATGGGCGGGCTCGAGGGCGGCGTCGGCGGCCTGGATGGCCCCGG
>CAYOPA010000093.1:0-13944 GCA_964405625.1 uncultured Bryobacterales bacterium | reverse complement strand
ACTCCCGCCGCGTTGCAGCCGAAGCCCATGGCCATCGTCAAAGCCTGTTTTCCGTGCGCCCCGGCCTTGCGGAACAGCCAATCCATGTTGAAGGCGACCCGCGGCAGGTAGCCCAGGTCCTCCAAGATGGTGAAGACCGGGAAGAAGATCGCCATCGGCGGCAGCATCACCGCGATCACCCAGGCCAGCCCCCGCCATACGCCGTGCCACAGAAAGCCCGTCAGCCAGTCCGGCGAGCCCGCCTGCGCAAACATTCCGGCGCCCATATCCTCGACCCAAAACAGCGCCTCAGCCAGCATCTGCGAAGGGATATTCGATCCGAGAATCGTGACGTAGAACACGACCGCCAGCATCAACAGCATCAGCGGAAGGCCGAATAGCCGGGAGGTCACGATGCGGTCGATGCGTTGATCGAAATCCCAGCGACCGTCGCCGTCTCCATGCACGGCGCGTCCGGCGATGCGCGTCGCCTCTTCGTAAAGCGACGAGACGATGCGGTCGCGCACGTCCTCGCCGAGCTCGCGGCGCAGGTCATCCGACCGGCGCAGAATCGCTTCGGCCGGCGTGCTCATTGGCCCCCGTGCAGCGAGATCAGCTCGCTGTGCTTTTCCACCGGGGCCGCCTGTTTGCGAACGAGCTCGGCCAACTCGCCGCTCAGCAGCGCCTGCCGAACCTCGTGATCGCCGTCGAGCAACCGCATCGCCACCCAGCGCGCGTTGGGCAGGCCCGGCGCGAGCTCCTCGATCATCGGCGCCAACTCCGCGATCGCCCGCGCCACTTCGGCGGGCGGCTCGGCGCGCAACGGCTTGGTCTTGGTCTCGCCGGAGATCACGGTCGCCACGGCCTCCACCAACTGCGGCAAACCCTCCTTGGTGCGCGCGACGGTCGGCACGGCCGGAACGCCCAGGTCGCGCGACAGGCTGCGCACATCAACCTCCAGGCCCTTGCGCCGGGCCTCATCCATCAAATTGACGCAGATGACGACTCGATCTGTAATTTCAATCACTTGTAGGGCTAGGTTCAAGTTGCGCTCCAAGGCTGTGGCGTCGACGACCACGATGGTGCAGTCGGGCTGGCCGAACAGCAGGAAGTTGCGCGCGATCTCCTCATCCTGGGACGCCGACAGCAGCGAGTAGGAGCCCGGCAGGTCGACCAGCTTGTAGCTTTTGCCGGCGTACTTGTAGCCGCCCTCGGCGCGTGCGACAGTCTTGCCGGTCCAGTTGCCCACATGCTGCCGCAATCCCGTCAAGGCGTTGAAGACGGACGACTTGCCCGTGTTCGGGTTGCCTGCGAGCGCGACCAGATGGTCGTAATCGCCCAGCGAGACGCCCATCTGTGCAAGCTGGGCGTGCGCGGGGCAGGCTTCGCAGTTGTGATCCAAAGGAACGCTCACGCGGCCGCCTCGCGACCCGATGTCAAAGGCCGCACCCACACTTGACTTGACTGGAGCTTGCGCAGCGCAATGGTCGTTCCGCGCAGGCGATAGGCCCGCGGGTCGCCAAAGGTGTTCTCCAGAGCCGGCTCAATGATCGCGCCGGGCGTCATCCCCAGGTCCATCAAGCGGCGGCGACTGAATCCACGGCACTCGTCGTCCAGGCTGACGACCTCGGCGCGAACCGCAAAGGGCAGCGCGGAGAGGCGAACCGCCGAGCTATCGCGCAGAACGTCCGTTGAGGCGTCCGTCACCTGGATGTTGGCGGCGACCGCCAACGCCAGCCGAATCTCGGCGTCCTCGGCGCTGACCGTGAGCCGCTCCGGGGTCTTTTCCACAATCCAGACCGTCATGCCCGGTCGCAGCCCGGCCGCCACGATCTGCTCAAAGATCACCGCCGGTTCGTCTTCCACGTGAACGATGCGCGCGGGGCGGCCCGGCGCCCAATCCGTCAGCGTGGTCGCTTCCAGGCGCGGCAGTTCGCCTTCCCTGGTCGGGATGGGGTCGCCGTGGGGATCGCGCTGAGGGTGGCCGAGGTGCGCGTCCAGCCGGTCCACGCCTTCGGGAGAAAGCTCATGCTCGCCGCGCTCGGCGGCCTGATGCAGCCGAGCCATCGGCAATCCCGCTTCGTCCGCCAAATAACGCTCCAACAAGCGATGCGCCCGCACCACCTGCAACGCCACGCGCTCGCCCTCGGGCGTCAAGCTCACGCCCTCCGAGCCGGAGACCAGCAGTCCTTGGGATTCCATGCGCGTCACCAGCGACAGCACGCGTTTCGGCGACCATCCCAACGCTCCCGACAGCGATTCCGGCGTGGCGATCTTGCCCCGCCGCTCCCAGGTGAGCAGGTGCTTCAGGGCGTCTTCCAAACGGCGGCGCAGGCGCTTTTGCGCTGCTGCCCTCCACAGGGCGGCGACTCCGAAGCGTGGCGATGACCAGAAGCCGTAAGCCACCGCCAGACCTGCCAGCCACGGGAGCGCCTCGGCGATCACGACGGTCCACCGTCCAAGGGGCTGACGTGAATTTCGCGGCAGATGCGAAAACCGAGCGGCGTCACTTCGGGCGCGTTGTCAAAGCGCACCAGCAGAGGCCCGTCAAATGGGCTTCGCTCCAGCAGGGTCAGCTTGGCGCCGGGCAGCACCCCGAGCTTGGAGAAATAGCGCAACAGCTCCGGATCACGGTCCGACACGCGCGAGACCACGGCCTTGGCGCCGACTTCGAGCTCCAGCAACGCCTGCTCATGGCGCTGCGGCATGCTGCCGTCCTTGCGCGGGATGGGATGGCCGTGGGGGTCAACCTCTGGATTTCCCAGAGCTTCGGCAATGCGCTCCTCAAACTGCTCGGAGATCGCATGCTCCAGCTTCTCGGCCTCGTCATGCACCTCGTCCCACTCGTAGCCGAGAGTCTCATAGAGGTACGACTCCAGCAGGCGATGGTGGCGGATGATCTCCAGCGCCCGCAGCCGGCCCCGCTCGGTGAGCGTGGCGCCGCGGTGCTTCTCGTACTCGATCCACGGCGGGTGCTGCTCGGCCAGCTTGCGCAGCATCCCTGTGACTGAAGCCGCCGCGATTTCGAGCTTCTTGGCGATCGCCGCGGTTGAGGCTCGGCCGCCGCCTTCCTCCAGCTCGAAGATGGCCTTTAGATAGTCGTCTACAGCTTCGGTCGCAACTGGCATTTAGGCAAGCCTAAATATGATGCTAGTCAGTCCATTCGCCCGTTGTCAAGAGCCGTTCACGGGGCCACATGGAGGAGGGCTTCTTGGGTTCCGCTCTCGTTGCCCACCATCACGGCGACCGTTCGGGCGCCGGCGGCGGTCTGCAAAGGCACCCGTAGATTGACTTGCAGCAGGCCCACGAGTCCGGGCGCCAGCCCGGCAAAGTTGTAGTCGGCTTCACGCCCGTCCACAGTGGCCTTCACCGGCAAGACCGGCTCGGGGAAAGGCGCCTGCAACGGTCCTGGGCGCCCCGTGGCGATCGGAGGCTGCGTTACGCCTTGGCCCGTCGCGAACAGGATCGCAAACTCGCCGCGGCGGGCGGGATTCTCCGGCGTGTTCACGGAGTTGTCTTGGTTGAGGATGGCGCGGAAGATTCCCGGCTTGGACGACCGCACCGGCAGCGTGACCTGTGGCGAAACACCGCTTCCGAACCGCACCCGGATGCGCACGACATTTCGGCCCGCGACCTCGTAGGGAACTTGGCAGTTGGCTTGGTTGGAGTCGGTATGGAACAGCGGCGCGGGCTCGTCGTCAAAAAACACGCGAACGCCGGCCAGCGTTGTCGGCAGGCCGCCGGTATCCGGGTCCAGCGCCGCCTGCACGCCCATGGCCGGGCCGATGCCGTCGCCGAAGATCGAGATAATCTCGCCCGGCGCGACGCCGCCGCCGAGGAAGTCCGCCGCGCCCACCACGCCCTGCGCGGTGATCACCAAGGCGGCCGTTCCGGTTGGCTGCCAACTCTCGCCGCCGTCGTTGGTGCGGAAGACGCCATGGTCCACCGTGGCCGCGTAGACTACGCCTTGCTCGGTTCCATCCACGGCCAGCCGCCGCACCACGAGCCCCTCCAGCCCGGAATTGGCTTCCTGCCAGGAGTCGCCGCCATTAACGCTCTTGTAGACCGCGCGCCCGCCTGCGGCGTAGATCGCGCCGTCGCGAGGGTCGATCTCAATGGACGAAAACGACAGCAAGTCCGAGGAAGTCGGCAGACCGGAGTTGACCGGGGCGAACGTCCGGCCCCCATCGGTGCTGCGCTCCACGCCCCCGTTGCTGATGTTGCTGGCCGAGATACCCAAAAAGACCCGGCGCGGCTCATTGGGGTCGACTTCGACGGAGCCGATCAGAGGCGTCCCCCTGGGGGCGGGGAAGCGTCCGCCCTCGTCGTCGCTCCAGGCAAAGAACGGCCCGCCCGCGACGGCGCCGACGAATAGATTGTTGGGGTTGACCGGGTCAAGCGCCACGTGGGTCACATTCGAGCCGAACAGCAGCCCGCTGACGCCGACAAGGGGCGTGAATGTCTCGCCGCGGTCGCGGGTGCGCAGCAGACCGGCTTCAAGGAAAAACTGCGTGCCGCCGTCCAGGCCGAAATAGACCGTGCCGCGGTCGGTGGGATGGACGGCAATGTCGAAGACCGGCCGCCCCGTGAAGAGCGTCTCCCAGGTCCGGCCGCCGTCCAGGCTGCGCGCCGCCTGGCCCGACTGGCTGTTGATCGGGCTGACCGCTCCCGCGTACAGGACGTCGGGCTCGGCGGGGTCGACGGCCAGCGCAATCGGTCGGCGCAGTGCGAGGCCGTCGCGGCTTTCGATCCAGCTATCGCCGCCATCGGTGGTTTTGAACAGGCCGCCGCCTTCCACCCCCGCATAGAGGACGCCCGAGCGGGTGGGATCGGCGGTCAAGGATCGCACGTTGGCGCCGTTCAGCCCTTGGAAGCTGGCGCTCCATGTCAATGCTTGGTCGATGGACCGGAACATGCCCGTCCCGCTCATGCCCGCCAGCAGGACGCCGGACTCGCCCGGCAGGGGCCGCAGCGTCAACGCCCAACCAGCGGGCAGACCGCTGCCGACGAGCCGCCAATTGGCGCCTGCGTCGAGGCTGCGAGCCATCCCGGCGTCGCGCGTGGCGGCGTAGTGCACCTGTGGGTCAACGGGGTCGATCATGTAGTCCAGCACGACGAAGCCCTGCAACGGCGATATGCTCTCAAACTGCGTGGCGCCGGCGGGTCGACGGAACACGCCGGACGTGGTGGTCACGTAAACCGTTCTCGGCTCATGCGGGTCGAAACGAATCCGCCGGAACCCGGCCGGAAGCGAGAGGCGCGAGGCCCAGTTGCGCCCGCCGTCGAGGCTCTCAAACAAAGCTCCGCTCGCGTTGAGGGCAAGAACCGTGTCGGGATTCGCTGGCGAAAACGCAATGTCAATGTAGGGGCCAGCCACCAGCCCGCTTCCGGCGCGGATCCAGCCGTCGCCCGAGTTATCGGAGAACAGCACGCCGTTGCTTGCCGTGGCGACGAACAAAATTTCAGGATCGGTGGGGTGGGTCTCGATATGAAAAGTCTGAAGATCGCCCACGCCGTCGTTAATCTCTTCCCAGTCGCCGCCGTTGCGCGACCGCCAGACGCCGCCGCCGTCAAGGCTGACGAAGAGCTGCTGGGGCCGTCCGGCGACGGAGGTGGCGGGGAAGTCGGGCAATCCTTGGTTGCGCGCCGACCAGCTTCGGCCGCCGTTGGCGCTCTCAAAGACGCCGGCCGAGGTGGCGGCGTAGAGGACCTGTGCATTGACCGTCAGCAGGTCGTTGACGGTTCCGCCGGGCGGGCCGGCCTGTCCCCACAAAAAACTTGTGGCGACAAGAACCAAACCAATTCGAGCGACGAACGTATAAGGACAGAAGTGGCGCATATGGCAAAAGGACTGATCGGTTGCGTTGCACCAGGGTGGCCGAAAACTGCCACCGCAGCGGCTGGCCGCGTGTCCGGCTCCTGCGAGACAGTGTTGCACTCTGCGACGAACGACAGGGCCGCGGCGGTACAGGCATCCGCAAATCGGGTAGAAATTGCCCGGGACTGTAACACTTTAGGCACGGTATCGATCAGTGGAACGCGTACAAGATCTGGACAAAGCCCCATGGCGCGGGCTAGAACGAGGCATCAGGCCGGTTTTCGCAAACTGGCCAAGCAATTGCAAAGGAGTGCATGAGGGAGGCTGTATGAAGCTATTAGGAATCTCCAATCATGGTCTGGCGGCGATCGGGCTGCTGGTGATGGCGCTTTGGGGCGTGATCTTCTTGGAGCAGTCGTTGAACCGGCAGGCGCAGCGGGACTTCGAGGAGCTTCGAAAGGTTTGGCCGGCGGTCAACTATCCGGAGAAAGCCAAGCCGATGGCGCCCGTGGAACGTCTGTTGGAGCTGAGCTGAGCGGGGCCCGACCGGGCCGGCCGGACTTTGCTACTCTCAAATTTCTAACCATGCAGCTCCACG
Organism: uncultured Bryobacterales bacterium; assembly: GCA_964405625.1. Classification (GTDB taxonomy): domain Bacteria; phylum Acidobacteriota; class Terriglobia; order Bryobacterales; family UBA6623; genus RI-231. The sequence continues at coordinate 7,549 of CAYOPA010000093.1, read as the reverse complement.
AAGCCCTTCATCAATCCATCTCGCGCTGGAATCTTCTCGACAGCGCCTTCTACCAAGCCTGGAACGCCGGCGAGCTGAGCGCCGATACGCTGGCGACCTACGCCCGCGAATACGGCGCGTTTATCGCGACGATCGCGGACGGTTGGGCCGCGCATGGGGACGAAGCCATCGCGGCCGAGGAACGTGAGCATGTCGCGCTCTGGCGCCGGTTTGCAGGCTCGCTCGGAACCGATCTCGGCGAAGCGGAGACTCCGGCGGTAGCGGCGCTGGTGGCGACCGCTCGCAACAGCTTCCGCGATCCGGCGGCCTCCTTGGGCGCGCTGTACGCCTTCGAAGCGCAGCAGCCGGCGACGGCGGCCTCGAAGCTCGAAGGGCTGCGGGCGCACTACCGGCTGGGGCCGGAAGCGGAAGTCTACTTCGACGTCCACAAGGACGACCTCGACGAGCCCGCGCTGCTGCTGGAGCGCATGGAAGCTCTGCCGGAGGCCGACCAGCAACGGGCGACGGCGGCGTGCGCGGAGATGGCGCAGGCGCTGCGCGTGGCGCTGGACGGCCTCTACGACGGTTGCTGCGTTCCGACTGCCTAGTGCCGGCAGCCGGTCCGGAACAGAAGAGCCCCGCTTCCTGGATGCGGGGCTCTTTCGTGGTTTGAGGGATTCCTCGTCACACGAGCTCGCGGAAGTACTTCTCGCGCGCCAGCCGCCAGAACACCACCAGGAATGCGGTGAGGGGAATGGCCAGGATCATGCCGAGGATACCGGACAGCGCCGTCCCCCAGAAGAAAATCGCCACGATGATCGCGATTGGGTGCAGTCCGGTTCGCTCGCCCATGATCTTGGGCGTCAGGAAATAAGCCTCGATGGATTGGACGATCACGAAAACGGCCAACAGCGCCCCCACCAGACCCCAGCCGCCTTCCGGCTGCGCCAGCGCCAGCGGCAGCGCGACGCCCAAGCCCAAGATGTTACCCAAGTAAGGGATGACGTTGAGAAAGCCCAGAATCAGGCCGATCAGAAAGCCGTATTCCAGCCCGGCGATCGAAAAACCGATGGCAAACAGCAGCCCTTGCAGGAAGGCGATGATGATTTGGCCCCGGAAGAAGGCCACGATGATGTCGATGAACTGCTGGATGAGGTAGATCAGGTCGTCGCGAGTTTCAGGCTTCAAGAACGTGAGCTGTTTGTGGAGCTTCGTGACTTCGAAGCCGCCCGACGCGAGGAAGAACCCAAAGTAGACCGGCAGGATCACCCAGGCCAGCGCCGACGCCGCCAGCGACATCAGCCCGGCGCCGGCTGACACGGCGCCGGACCCGAAAGTTTCCAAGCTTTTGGCGATCTGCTCGCGGCCGCCGTCGATGGCGGACTGGAACGCCCGGTCCAGGTTGTGCCGTTCGATAAAGCTGATGATCGCGGGCAGATTGTCCCGTAGCGTCTGGTTCAGACCGTCAATCAGCTCGGGCGCCAGCCGGATAATGTCGTTGGTCTGGTTGATGGCCTTGGCGCCGAAAAACCAGCCCAACAGGACCAGCGGAATCACTATCGAGAGAAAAACAGTCGCGATCGCAGCCCAATCGGGGAGACGCATTTTCTGCTGCAACAGCTCGTAGTAGGGCCGAAACACCAGCGCGGCGATGGCGGCCACCACCAGAGGCATGATCACGTTGGCAAACTCGGTGACGAATCGGGCCAGCAGCCAAAACACGAACCCAGCGGCCGCCAAGATTACGCAAGCCGCCACGATGGTTAGCGCGGCGGCGACCGTGGCCGCCTGGCGTTCCGAAAGCTCGAGTTTCATCGCTAGCCGAGGTTACCACTTGAGAGTCCTGCGGCACGTACCGGCATGGATGTTACGTTGGAGTAGCTGTCTCGCTATCGGCGCGGCGGCCAGCGGCAATGCAGACACTCTCGGGCAAAGCGTTCGCGAAGATTAACCTCGGGCTTCGGATACTGGACCGGCGGCCGGACGGTTTCCACGAGCTGCGCACCGTCTATCAGACGATCTCACTGGCGGACCGGCTGACGATTAGCTTCGCGCTGGGAGTCGGAGAGCCGACCATAGAGCTGCGCTGCTCGGATCCGGAGCTGGAAACCGACGATAACCTCGTTTGCCGAGCGGCTCGGGAGCTGCTGAGGCGGCTGGGGATGGGCGGGCGCGTCCGGTTGGAGCTGAGGAAGCGGATTCCCCACGGCGCCGGGCTGGGGGGCGGGTCCTCGGATGCCGCGGCGGTGCTGTTGGCGTTGGAGCGGCTGATCCAACCCCGCCCGCCCGCCGTCTTGGTCTACCAAACGGCTTGCGCGTTGGGCAGCGATGTGCCGTTTTTTCTGGTCGGGGGCCGAGCGGCGGGAGTCGGACGGGGCGAGGAAGTCTGTCCGCTGGCGGACATGCCCCGGACCTGGCTGTTGGTGGCGGTTCCCGACGTGCGCGTCGCGACCGCGGAAGCCTACCGGAATCTGGCCGCGGCGCGTGGCCCGGCGTTGACACAGGATCGTAAAGGTTTTATCTTAAGTAGTTTCTGGGCTGGGGTTTGTGCGCCTGAACGCAAAGGTTCGGACACGGATGCGGATTGGGCAAACGACTTCGAGGAGACAGTCTTCGAAAGCCTGCCCGCTCTCAAGCCTCTGAAACAGCGCCTACGCGATGCCGGGGCAACCCGAGCGCTGCTATCCGGCAGCGGGTCGGCGCTGTTTGGTCTCTTCGACGATCGAGCATCGGCGTTGAAGGCAAAAGAGTTGTTGGTGAATGCAGGGGAGCGCTCTCCCAGCGGGGCGGTAACGGTGCGGGCGCATGTGGCGCGAACGGTAGGACGAAACGAATGTCGGCGGTGTTGGAACGTGAGCAAGGAGAACAGCTAGTGGCCCCCGCTATTCAGCCGGTCCCGCCGTTGAAGCGGGATCGCCTTTGCGTGTTCAGCGGCACGGCCAACCCCAAGTTGACCGAAGCGATCTGCGCGCATTTGGACGCGCCGGTGGGCGAGGCCTCCATCCAGACTTTCTCAGACGGCGAAACGTATTTGCAGGTGAAGGAGAACGTGCGCGGCATGGACGTTTTCGTCGTCCAGCCAACCTGCTCGCCGGTCGACAAGAGCTTGGTGGAGATGCTGCTGATGCTCGACGCGCTACGGCGAGCTTCGGCGCGGCGGATCACGGCCGTACTGCCCTACTATGGCTACTCCCGGCAGGACCGCAAGGACAAGCCGCGGGTGCCGATCTCGGCTAAGCTGGTCGCCAGCTTGATTGAGACGGCAGGGGCGAACCGGGTGTTGACGATGGATCTGCACGCCGCGCAGATTCAGGGCTTCTTCGACGTGCCGGTCGATCATCTCTACGCGGCGCCGGTGATGGCGGACCTGTTCCGCACGCTGGACCTGCCGAACCTGACGATCGTCTCTCCCGACGCCGGCGGCGTGGAGCGCGCGCGAGGGTTCGCCAAGCGGTTGCAGGCTCCGCTGGCGATCATCGACAAGCGGCGGAGCAAACCGAACCAAGCTGACGTGATGCACGTGATCGGCGACGTCAGTGACCGCAGTTGTCTGATTGTCGACGACTTGGTGGATACGGCCGGGACGTTGTGCAAGGCAGCGGAAGCGTTGACGAACCAGGGCGCGTTGGGCGTTTGGGCCTGCTGCACCCATCCGGTATTGTCGGGTCAGGCGGTCGAACGGATTGCGCAGTCGCATTTGCGCGAGCTGTGGGTGAGCGATTCGATCCCGCTGACGGGAGAGGCGCAAGCCAGCGGCAAGATCAGGCAGTTGAGCGCGGCGTTGTTGTTTGCGCGAGCGATCGCGTCGATTTACGACGAGACTTCGATCAGCGAGCTTTTTGACTAGTGGCGATGAGAGGGCTTGCGCGCTTAGCGCGGGCTGAGCGCGGAGGAGACGGCATGATTGACACATTACCGATTGAAGTAGGCGCTCGCGAGGAGCGCGGCAAGAACGCGGCGCGGCGCCTGCGCGTGCAGGGCCAGGTGCCGGCGACGCTTTACGGGCTCGATGATGAGCCGCAAGCTTTGGCGCTGGACGCCAAGCTGATGACGAGCTTGCTCTCCAACGTGCAGGAACGCAACCGGGTGCTCGCGCTCAGCGGCGGGGCCACCGGCGCGGCCATGATCTCGGACTGGCAGGTGGAGCCGATCTACGGCAAGCTGCTGCACGTTGACCTGCGCCGCGTGGACGAGGCCAAGCCGGTGACGGCCCGGGTCGCCTTGCGGACCCACGGCGTGCCGTACGGCGTGAAGACCGAAGGCGGCCTGCTCGATGTGATCCTGCGCGAGACAAAGGTGCTCTGCCTGCCCGCCGACATCCCCGGTAAGATCGACATCGACGTGTCGGGCTTGCGGGCTGACGACGCGATCCGGCTCAGGGATCTGGACAAAGAAGGCAAGTTCAAGTTCCTGGCCGATCCCGGTTCCGTTGTGGTGCGCGTGATTGGCAAGCGCGGCGAAAAGGGTACGAATCTTGACGGCGAGCCCGCGTCTGAGGCTGAATCTGAAGCTGAGCCCGTCGCCGAGTAACTGCGGGGTTGTGGGCGACGGGCCGGGATCGCGGGCATGCATCTGATCGTCGGCTTGGGGAACCCGGGCGCGGAGTATGAGCATACGCCCCACAACGTCGGGTTCTCGTTGATTGACCGGTTGGCCCACAAGCACGGCATCCGGGTCAATCGCCCGGAAGGCAACGCGCTGGTGGGCGTGGGGAAGATCGCCGGCGCCGAGGCCGTTTTGGCCAAGCCGCTGTCGTACATGAACCTCAGCGGCGGCCCGGTGAAGACGTTGCTTGGCAAGTACGAGATGACCGGCGACGACTTGCTGGTAGCGTACGATGAGCTTGACCTGCCGTGGGGCGGGATGCGGATGCGGCCGAAGGGCTCGGCCGCCGGACACAAGGGCGTGGCGTCGATCATTTCGTCGCTGGGCTCGGATGCGTTTGCAAGGCTGCGGCTGGGGATTCACCCGGGGCGGCCGATAGGGAGCGGCGCGAAGTACGTGCTGCGATTGTTCAGTAAGACCGAGTTAGAGGAGTTGGACCAGATTCTGGAGCGGGCGGCGGAAGTCGTCGAGCTCTATATGGCTGAAGGCGTCGATAAGGCCATGGCGGTAGCAAACCGTCGCGCCTGAGGCTATCGCAACGAGGAAGAATGCGAATTTACGAGTTGATCTATATCGTCAAGCCGGACATCCCTGAAGAGGAGATCGACGGCGTTGCTGAAATGGTGCGTGAGGTGATCGAGGCCGGCGGCGGAACCGTCGACAAGCTCGACAAGTGGGGCAAGCGCCGCATGGCGTACCGCGTCCAGAAGTACCAGGACGCCATTTACGTTTTCGTGCAGTACTCGGCGGAGAGCTTCGAGCTGCCGAAGGAGGTTGAGCGCCGTCTGCGCGTCTCCGACCCGGTCATCAAGTTCATGACCGTGCGCATCGACGAAGACCTCAAGAAGGCCGCCAAGCTGAAGGCTTCGCGCGACAAGCGCACCCAGCGGCGTCCCGTGCTGGCTGCCGCCGGTTCAGCCGGCAGGCCGTCTCCTGACTCGCCCGCGGCGCCCGGCGAGCCCGATGGCGGCGACGAGGAATGAGGGATCTCGACAAGCTCACACTAGAATCAAGGAACGACACCAATGGCTGAGTACGATAACGATACACAGACTTCCCGCTCCGGAGGCTCGGACCGAGACTCCGATTCACGCGACGGCCGCGGCCGCGGCGGTGACCGCGGCGATCGCGGCGGAGGCGGAGGCGCCGGCGGACGGCGCTTCTACCGCCGCAAGAAGGTCGACTACTTCAGCGTCAACAAAGTCGACATCGTCGACTACAAGGACGCCGATACACTGCGGCAATTCGTCGGGGACGGCGGCAAGATCCTGCCGCGTCGTCACACGGGCCTGAGCGCCCAAAATCAGCGTCAGCTCAAGCGGGCGATCAAACGGGCGCGCAACATCGCGTTGCTGCCCTTCGCGGGCGAAGGCTAGCAGGGGGCCCGGGAGAGAGATTATGGCGACTGAGCAAATCATTCTGAAGAAGGACGTGCGCAAGCTCGGCGACCGCGGCGATGTGGTCCGCGTGGCAGCCGGTTATGCGCGCAACTACCTGTTTCCGCAGTCTCTGGCCATGCCCGCGACCGCGGCGAACAAGCGCCAGATTGAGGAAATGCGGGCCGCGGCCGGGCGGGAGTCCGCGCGGCTGCGCGAGGACGCCTCCAAGCTGGCGGAAACGATGCACGACGTCACCGTCCGCATCGTGAGTCGCGCCGGCGAAAGCGGGCAGCTTTTTGGTTCCGTCACGACCCGCGATGTGGCGGTCGAGCTCGAGAAGAAGGGCTTTCCGATCGACCGGCACGACATTCTGCTGGAGCGTCCCCTCAAGCAGACCGGCGACTACGAAGTCCGCATCCATCTCTACAAGGATGTCAAGCAGACGATCAAGGTCGAGATTCGCGCCGAGGGCCGTGAGGACGAGCTCTTTGGCGAGGCCAAGGCCAAGGCGGAGGCCGAGGCGGCGGCAGTAGCCGCGGCGGAAGCGGCCGAGGCCGCCCAAGTCAAGGCTGATGAAGCAGCCGCCAAGGCGGCGCGCGACGCAGCGGCGGGCGTTACCGCCCCGGAGATCCTCGTCGACGCTGAAATCGAAGCGCTCGAAGAGGCGGTCGAGGAGAAGGAATAGGCCTGTGTACTTTGACTTGACCGGACAAACGGCGCTCGTCACCGGCGCGGGACGCGGCATTGGAGAAGGAGTGGTGATGCGGCTGGCAGGCGCGGGCGCGGCCGTCGTGATCTGCGATCTCGACCGCGCCTCGGCCCAAAATGTCGTGGCGGCCGTGCAAGCAAAAGGGGGCCAGGCGCTGGCGTTGGAGATGGAAGTCTCCGACCCGGCGTCGGTCCAGCATGCCTTCGATCAGGCATTGGCTTGGCGCGGGCAGCTTGATGTCGTCGTCAACAACGCGGGCATCGCGGGCCGGGCCGCGCCGATCTGGGAACAGACCGACGAGGACTGGAACATGACGTTGGCCGTGAATCTGACCGGCGTCTTCAACTGCTGCCGCGCGGCGATGCCGTCGATGCTGGAGCGCAACTACGGTCGCGTGGTGAATATCGCCTCGCTTGCCGGCAAGGAAGGGAATCCGAACATGACGGCCTACTCGGCCGCCAAGGCGGGCGTGATCGCGCTGAGTAAATCCTTGGCGAAAGAGACGGCGACGAAGAATATCTGCGTCAACGCCGTCGCGCCGACCGTGATCCGGACGCCGATCCTGGAGCAGCTCACCGCCGAGCAGGTCGACTACATGACTTCCAAGATCCCTCGCGGCCGCACGGGCACGGTGGAAGAGGTGGCGGCGGTGGTCCATTTCCTGTCCAGCCCGGACTGCTCATTCGTCACCGGCCAGTGCTACGACGTTAGCGGCGGGCGGGCGACTTACTAACCTCGCGTGGCGTACAGCATTACCGCCACGGCCTGCAACGGCCACTCGGCCTTGTCGTTGTCCAACGGCGAGGCCGATGTCGTTGTCTCCACCGAAATGGGCCCGCGCATCCTGCGCTATGGGTTCACAGGCGGGCCCAACTTC
>CAYOPA010000092.1:13490-13977 GCA_964405625.1 uncultured Bryobacterales bacterium | reverse complement strand
GCGCCATTCGCCCAGGTGCGCCTGGCAGGCGTCCTCGACAACCGGAATGCCGTGCTTCTTGCCGATTGCCAGGATGGCGTCCATCTCCGCCGGCGAGCCCGCGATGTGGACGGGCATAATGGCGCGCGTGTTCGGCGTGATGGCCGCTTCGATCTTGCCGGCGTCGATCTGGTGCGTCTCGTAATCCGTGTCTACAAAGACAGGTAGCGCGTGATGTAAAAGCACTACATTTACCGTGGCGATGAAGGTATAGGGCGGGACGATGACCTCGTCCTTGGGGCCGACCTCCAGCGCCGCCAGGGCGGCATGGAGCGCGGTAGTGCCGCCGTTGGTGGCCACTGCGTGGCGGACGCCCAGCCGCTCGGACCACAGCTTTTCGAACCGCTCGGTCTGACGGCCGTTGCGGCGGTTCCAGCCGCGGGAGCGCAGAGCCTCCAGTAGCTTCTTCTCGTCGTTGCTCTCGACCATCGGCCAGGACGGGAACGAC
>CAYOPA010000092.1:0-13480 GCA_964405625.1 uncultured Bryobacterales bacterium | reverse complement strand
TTGGCAGCGCGGGCGGGACGGGCGGCCAGCGCGGCGGCGGCCCCGACAAACAGACGGCGGCTCAACATGCGCGCATGATAGCATCGCCAGTAAATGACCGCTGTCGTTGCTGGAATCCTGGAAAGAGACGGACGCGTGCTGGCGTGCCGCCGTCGAACCGACCAGGACCACGGAGGCAAGTGGGAGTATCCCGGCGGTAAGGTCGAGGCTGGCGAAAGCCCGGTCGAGGCGCTGCGTCGCGAACTTCAAGAAGAGCTTTTGATTCAGTGCGTAATAGGTTCTGAAATTGAGCGTTATGAGTTTGTGTACGATGGCCATAAGCCGATCCTATTGATCTTCCTGCGGGTGGAGAGCTGGACGGGCGAGCCGGATTTCAGCCAGTTTGCCGGCGCCATCTGGGCAAGCCCGGATGAGCTGTTGGAACTGCCGTTTCTGGAGGGCGATGTGGAATTCACCCGGCGCTTGGCGGCTCAGCTCTTGAGCGCTCGGTAGAGCCTGACTCGTAGCCCAGGCCGGCCGCCGCGCGGTTAGCCGATCGAGTTCCTCCACTGGATGCGCTCGGCTTGCGAGCCGGCGTGGGTTTTGACCACCCACTTGGGCTTGTCAGTGGGGTTGCCCGGGACGTGCGGCCGGAGCTGCATGCTGTTGAAGGAGCCCAGCAGCTCGCTCTCCTCCAGGCCTCGGATCTCCTCTTCGGGGTCCAAGCGTCCAGGCAGCAGAGCCTCGCGATCCGGATACTGCTCGACATTGCGCGCATCCTCAAGCTGAGGTCCGTACCACGCGAAGCGGAAAAGGACGACGAGGCCTTCGCGCCTTTGCTCGATCCAGAATGCAGCCAGTGTGTCGATCAGGATCGGGTCCAGGTCCAGGACGGCGTCCTTCAGGCTCGGGTATTCGTCCATCTAGTTCCAGGCCATGTCGGCCCGTTTCTTCCAGTAAAGCGCGGACGGCTCGCTGATGCCGTCGAGCTCGTCCAAGGGCAGGGAATCGGCAAGCTGGACGGCGTGGAGATTCGATTCCAGGTGCTTGACCGTCGCTGCTCCGCTCAGCACGACGCTCGCCCAAGGTTGAGCGACGGCCGCCGCGAGGGCGACCGCGTCGATCGGTCCGAGCCGCGCCAACTGTTGCAAGAATGGGTCGGCGCCGCGCGGCGTCAGGCGGCCGTTGGCCAAGCCCTCCTTGACGATCACTCCCCAGCCGGCCGCGTGGGCCTCGGCCAGCGCGCCCTCGGCCGAACGCTCCAGCAGGTTCCAGGTCGCTTGGACGCACTCAAAGACAGCGACGCCGTCGATGCGGGCCTCCAGCGCCTTGCCGATCACGTCCGCCTGCTGGGGGCCGCTGACGGAGAGGCCGATCCGCACGCCGTCCTCGGCGCGGATGCGCGCCAGCTCGGCCAGCACGTCAGGCCGGTCGAGCACGCCCGACTCCAGCGTCGCGGAATGGATCTGGTAGAGGTCGAGATGGTCCTCCAGCAGCTCGCGGGATAGCCGGTACTGCCGCTGGAGGTTCGGCAGAGTATGGTCCTTGATCTCGTGATGCTCGGCCTGTGTTTGCCAGCCCGCCGTGTAGGTGTAACCCCATTTGGAGCCGACCGTCGCCCCGCCAAGGATCGCCGGCCGGTCGGCCAGAAACTCCTCGGCCCGGCCGTAGGAGCGCGCCGCGTCGAAGTAGCGCACGCCGAGCAACCAGGCGCGGTCGATCATCCGATGCGCTTGCGCCCGCATCGCTTCCACGCCGTAGTCGCGGCCCAGGTCGTCGGCGTGCCCCAGGTTGATGTAGCCCGGCCGCCCCAACGCCGCCAGACCGAGCCCGACCGGCGAGACTTCCAGCCCCGTCGCGCCCAGTCTCCGCAGGGTCATGTCTCCAGGATGACCGGCACGATCAGCGGCCGGTGCTGGCGGGAGGTCCGGCGCGATACGTAGCGGCGGAGGTCCGAGCGCACCTTCTCCTCCATCAAGCCCATGTCGCCGATCTCTTCGCGAGACGAGCTGTCCACCGTCTTCTGGACGACCCGGCGGGCGCCGTCGATGGAGATCTCACTCTCTTCGGAGAAGACGACGCCGCGGGAGATGATCTCGGGACCGCTGTCGATCTTGCCCGTTTGGCGATCGATGGCGACGATCGGAATGATGACGCCGAACTCGGAGATGTGGCGCCGGTCGCGGATGACCATATCGCCGACAATCTCGTCGCCCGTGCCGGTGTCAATCAGCACCCGTCCGACGGGAATTTCCTCTGGATTCTTGCGCGCGCCGTACTCGTCAATGATGAGCGACTCGCCAGGGCTGAGGATGAAGGTCTCCTCCAGGCCGTTGTCGCGCATCGGCGTCGCCAGCCGGGCGTGCTGTGAGAGCTGGCGATACTCGCCATGCACCGGCATGAAGTACTTGGGACGGACCAAATTCAGGATGATCCGCAGCTCTTCCTGGTAGGCGTGGCCGGAGACGTGGATCGGTAACGCCTGCTGACCGTAGCGCACGTCCGCGCCGCGTCGGCAGAGGTGATCGATCATGCGAAAGATCGGCTTCTCGTTGCCGGGAATCATGCGGGCGCTGATCACCACAATGTCGTCCTCGTCGATGACGGCGTGGCGGTGTTGGCCCACGGCCGCGCGCGACATGGACGACAACGGCTCGCCCTGGCTGCCGGCCACGATCACCGTTTGCTCTTCCCGTGGGATCTTTTGCAGGTCCTGCGGGCGGACCATCGTGCCGTCGGGAATGCGCAGCAGGCCTAGGTCGTGGGCGATCTCGCTGGCCGAGGTCAGGCTGCGTCCGATCAGCGCCACCTTGCGCTCGTACTCGACGGAGAGGTCGATGATCTGCTGAATGCGGTGCGTGGAAGATGAGAAGCAACTGAAGAGGATGCGGTTCTCGGCGCGCGAGAAGATGTCCTCAAAAGCCGGAAAAACGGCTTGCTCGGGCGGCGTGAATCCGGGCCGGTCCACGTTGGTGGAGTCCGAGAGCAGCAGCAGCACGCCTTTTCGGCCGTACTCGGCAAACTTTTGAAGGTCGAAGAGCTTGCCGTCGATGGGCGTCTGGTCAATCTTGAAGTCGGCCGTATCGATCACCACGCCCAATGGCGTCTCGATCGCCAGCGCCAAGCACTGCACGGTGGAGTGCGTCACCTGGATGGGGTCGATGGTGAAGCAGCCGAGCTTGAATTTCTTGCCCGCTTCCATCCGCCGGATGTCGGGCTCGTCCTCGAAGTCGTGATCGTCGAACTTACGCCGCAACATCGCCTCGGTGAAGGCCGTGGCGTAGACGGGCGGATTGAGCTCGGAGAGCACGTAAGGGACCGCGCCGATGTGGTCCTCGTGAGCGTGACTGAGGATCAGCCCTCGAAACTCGTCTTCGTGGTCGATGAGCCAGGTCAGGTCGGGCACAATCACGTCCACCCCGAGCAGGTCGTGCCCAGGGAAGAGGATGCCAGCGTCGATGACGATGATGTCGCCCTGGCAGCGCAGAGCCATCATATTCATCCCAAACTCGCCCAACCCTCCTAGGGGGACGACTTCGAGGCGTGTATCGGACAGAGTAGTGAACCTCCCAAACCCCCAAGGTTAGCAAACGCGCGGTTGAGGCTCGACGTGTTTGATCGGGGCGTCGGCCGGAGGCCGCAAGCGGTAAGCCGCCGGCGCGGTCTCTGGGAGCAGAGCCCAGCTTGCGCAGGATCATCGCCTACCGCGATCCGTGGATGCTCAACGCCGTCCTCAACCCGGCGTCCCAGCCTCAGGAGCGGGGCGCATAGTAGCATGAGCTTACACCGTCGCTCTCACACCTTTGTCTGGCGTTGGGAGATTCTCGGCGAGAAAGCGCCTCCGTGCAAGGAAGGAAACTCATCGAACGGCTCACCCTGATCGCGACGCTGATCGTCGCCAGTGGGGGCGGCTTGCGGGCCGGCGGCGAGCCACACGCTCAATGGGAACGGCTGTCTTTCGATGACGGCGTCGAGTTGCACACGCTGTTCTCGGTAGCGTCGATGGACCCGCCGGAATCCGAGGCGGAAAAGATCCCGATCATCAGCGTGTTGCGCGACACGCTGGGCGACGATGATCCCGACAACGACCGCCTCCGGTTCGTCTGGTTGCTTGCCGAGCAGGACCAGGGGAGATTGACCAAGTGGATGGCGCACGAACCGGCTTTCGGCGATATGCCCAGACCCTTGGTCGACCTCGCGGCCCCTGGCAAGGGAGCGTGGAAAGCCGTGCTTCGCAGGACCGTTCAGGCGGCGCTGCTTGATCCGCGCGGCGCGGGCGTCCGGATCCCGTCTCGGAGCTACGGGTTCAGTCGGCGCGCGTCGCGAACCGTACGGCTGCACGAGGCTTTGTCCGTCACGCTGCGCCCGCAGGACGCCCCGTCGTCGGGGTCGCTGGCTCCACGGGAGCGCACGCAGGTGCTGGCGCGGATGCTTCTGGCGGAATCCGCCCTTGGCGGGTTGACGCCCGACGCGAAACTTGAGCACATTCTGGAGCAAAGACTAGGCGCACGGCGGCAGGCGCTCGGTCGAAATTGGGAATTGCTGCGGCAACGGGCCGAAGCGGAGAACCTCATCTTTCAGCCCATCGGAATGGACGGCCAGCCGCCGATTGGGGCGATGCTCTGGGTTTCGCGGGCCGATTTGGACCAGGGGCCGGGGCGGCAATACCGCTCGAAGTTCCTCGGAATCGCCGATCCCTGGAACGATAGCGACCTACTCGAATGGAGTGGATATACCGAAACTTGGTGCTTCGATTCGGACGGCCGCCGCACGAGCGAGGAGTCGGCCGCAGCCGGCTGCGAGGAATTGATTCCCCTGGCCCTGTACAGTCTTGACCATCCCAAGGCGCCGTTTTTGCTGATCGACTTCCGGAGCAATTGGAAGCCGGCCTTCCGGGAGACCGCACGCCGCACGCTGGAGGAGGTTCCCCGGACGGTTTTCGGTTTGACTCTCTTCGCCAACTTCGAGCTCGGCGCCATCCAACTCGCTTCCGATTTTGTCCGCGGGCGTCGCGGCGCGCCGGTTCGGCGGCGGGATCGGCTGCGGGCCGTCGCCGCCGTTCGTCAAGGCCTACCCGCTTTCCCCGGGCAGGCGCCTGAGCTGCGAGAGCGCCTGACCGAGCGGCTTGGCGCCGCGCCGTCTTCAACTGGACGGTATGAATCGTTGCTGGCCTGGGCTCGTTCGCCGGATGGATTGCCGCGGCGCATCGAGAAGGATCGAGGCCGAGAGTTGGCGCGCGTGCTGCATCCCACCAAAGCTCGTTGGCTCAAGGCTTTCACCATCGCATCGGCCGGCCTGTATCGGTACAGAGAGCCGTTGTCCCCGGAGCGGCTCGCCTTGTTGGATTCGGAACGCCGCTTGGCCACGGCGGCCGACGTGGTGGAAGCGGCCTGCGCGGCGGGTCCGCGCGTGGACGTCGGCGCTGACTTCGACTCGGTTCGGAGATCCGCATACAAGCTGGCAAGCGTAGAGTCGGTGAATCCGTCAATGCGCAAGCGCGCCGAACGCCTGCTGCGGGCGCTCGCGGAGCAGCCCCTCGCGGACGAGGTTCGCCGGGAGCTCACGGAGTGGACCGATACGGCGGATACGGCGCCAAGCCACGACGAAATACTCGATGCGGGAGGTCTGGACTGATCCGCTCGACTCTCGCCATCGTCCTCGTCCTTTTCCTGTTCTCAACGACTCTGCTGCAGGGCGAAGTGCGGCGGGTGGTCGTGTTGAAGGCTGATGGCCTCCCCGGGTGGTTGGTTGAGCGCATGCTGGCGGAACAAGACCCCGCCGCCGGGAGCTCTCAATTGCCCTGGATGGAGCGCGTATTCGTGGAGCGCGGAGTCTGGGTGCGCAACTTCCACTCGCGCGGAGTGAGTCTCTCGGTTCCTTCCTGGTCGATTCTGGACACCGGGAGACCGATGGTCATTCATGGCAACGTGGAGTACGACCGCTACACGCTTCGCGCGTTCGACTACCTGAATTTCGTCCCCTTCTACTTCAAGTCGATTTTCTCGAAGGCGGCGGACATGCCAGCCGTGGAGCTGCTCGATAGCCTTGGCGTTCCGCTACTGTCAGACCGCTTTGGACGTCAAGCAACGCGCCAGAGCTTCCAGCTCTTCCAGCGAGGCATACCGTGGAATACGCTCAAACGCGCCGCCCGCGGGCCGTTCCCGCTATCGTCTCCCCGACGATTGATCGGCGAGTGGCAGGCCGGGTTCGAATTCTCTCGCGCGCTCCAAGACGAGATGGAACGCACGATGATTCAAGCCCTCGCGGATGAGCGCGTCCAATATCTGGATTTGTACGGGGGCGAGTTCGACCATCTGGCCCATCTGGACAACTCGGATGAAGCCCAGCGCGCCGTCGCGAAAGATATTGACGCACTGGTCGGTCGCGTGTGGTCCGCAATCAAAGAGAGTCCCTTGGCGGAGCACACCCTTCTGGCGCTTGTCTCGGACCACGGAATGAATACCAGCCCGGACACTTACAGTCAGGGCTATAACTTGGTGGAGCTGTTTCGGAGTGCGAATGGCGGAGGACACCACGTCGTCACCAATCGCCACCCCCTGGCCGAGTACAAACTGCGCGGCCTTTATCCGTTCGTACACAAAGTGCTGAATTCGAGCGAGGCGTCCCCGTACGGCACGGCTGCGCCAAAGGCTTATCCGACCGTTCTGCTGGACTTGGACGGCAACGAGCGAGCCGCCGTCCACCTGCGGAACAGTGATCTGAATCGAATTCACCTGCTCCTACTGGAGCTCGAACGTAAGAGCTTGAAGCCGGAATTGCGAGCGGCGGCCGTGGAAGCCTGCCGGCGCGCGATCGAGGACTACGCGGCGCGGAGTCAATCTCGCATTCGGCGCATGGGGCCGGAGTTGGACGCCCTCCAGACGCAAATCGAGGAACTGCGTTCGACCCTGCCGACGGTCGACGATGGCATTGAGCGGCGGCGCGCGAAGGCCCGCCTTCGTTCTTGGTCGGTCGACGAAAGCGCCTACCGCGAGGCGCTGGATGGGCTGGGCCGACTGTTTTCCGCCGCGCCGGGTCGGGGCGTCCCAGCATCCGAAATTGTTCCGAAACGGTTCATGGGCGAGCCGAACAGCATCCGCCAACTGCAGAATTATGTGGTTTCGGTTGCGGCCGGAGGGCTGAAGCTCGGCTCCGATGGAAAAATCGACGAAGCCCGCAGCTTCCAGCGTCTCGACTACTTTCGCCTGCTGCGAGACCTTGCCGTTCGGAACGTCGTGCAAGAGGGCGTCGGCCGCCGCCCGGTCGATTTTGTGGCGGTCCGTGTGCAGGCCGATGCGCTATCGGCGGCGATTCCCGCCGAGGACGCGCCCGATGTCGCCGTTTGGCTCAACGGCGGCGACGATCGCCAACTGCTGATCTTGGCGCGCGGCGAGCCCGCCGAGCTGAAAGTCGTGCCCGTCGCGGGACTTCGTGAGGACGAGGACGGCCGTATTTCCTTCAAGAGGCTTGATTGGCGCGCCGGCCTGCCGCTGGGGTTGCTGGAAGGCGACGCCTTTGGCGTTCCGGAGCCGGAGCGGAAGCAATGGCTGGCGCAATGGCGCTCCGAACGCGACTGGCTGCGGGCTTTCCATCGGACCAAGTACCCGAACGCGGTCGTCGGCCTGTTCGAGCAGTTCCGCCCACCCGAGGTTCGACCCGCGAGCGAAAGCTTTCACTGGCTGCGCCGTGAGCTCGTCCAGCCGGACCTCCTCATACTTGCCGGCGACCATTGGAATTTCAACGCCCGAGGATTCAACCCCGGAGGGAATCACGGCGGCTTCTCTCGCGCGTCCTCCCACGCCGTCCTGATGCTGGCGGGCGGAGCGGAGACGGGCCTGAGCAGTGGTGTGTTGGTGGACGAGCCCTACGACGCGATGAGCCTCGTTCCGACGTTACTCGGGTTAATGGGACGTTGCGAACCGGATCTGCCCGGAGCTTACATTCGAGAGGCGGGCGAGACGTCGTGCGCATCGCCAGATTGAGAACATTCCTGGCAACCACAGCGCCTGGAATGTGGAGTCAGTGGCGTGCCGGCTTGCCAAGGGGGTGAGTCTGGATAGCGGTGGCGTGTTTCGGAACGGCTTGTGGTTCATCGACCGCAACGCGGACGGCGCTTTTGACCCCGCGACCGAGACGTTCGGCTGGTGCGCCGCCGTTCGTGGGCGGCGCCATCGTGCTGTTCGGGGGCCTGCCTGCGCCGCTGTTCTTTGTGCAGGGCGGCCAGATCAACGCGCAGGTCCCTTACGGGTTGGCCGGCCGGGGATTGATCGACGTGGTTGTGGTCGTCGACGGGGTCGCCACCAATATGCGGCAGGTTCGCGTGCAGGAGGCGGCGCCGGGGTTGTTCGCTTTTGGGGACGGCTCGAACCGCGCGATTGTGGTCAACTCCAACGGCTTGATCAATTCACCCTCCAATCCGGCCCGGCGCGGCGACTTTGTGACCCTCTATGCCACTGGAGCCGGGCTGACGGACGGGCCGAATCTGGAGGGCGAGCCGGCGCCGTCGAATCCGCTGGCGCTGATGCGGCTGCCGGTGCGCGTCCGCTTCGGCGGCGTGGAACAGACGCCGTTCTTTGCCGGATTGGCGCCGAACTTTGCCGGGCTGACGCAGATCAACATTTTCGTCCCGGACAACACCCCGACGGGCGCGGCCGTGCCGCTAACGCTATTCGTAGGAAGCTTCGCCGCCGGGGCGCAGCCGACCATCGCAATCGAATGACAGTCGCGCTCGATGGCCCTTTGGCAGCCGACGTGCAGTTCTGCAGCCGGAGGGTAACGTATATGGCGCGGCGAGTAGAAGGAAAAACGGTATTGGTCACCGGCGGCGCTCTGGGTATCGGAGAGTCCGCCTGTCTGTTGCTGGCCAGTGAAGGGGCTAAGGTCGCCGTCACCGACGTGCTTCGGGCGGAGGGCGAGGCGGTCGTCAAAAAGATCGTCGACGCCGGCGGCCAAGCCGCCTACTGGGACATGGACGTGAGCGATGAGGCCGCCGTGCAAAGCGTCTTCCGGCAGTTCAGGGAGCGGTTCAGATCGCTCGACGTATTGGTCAACAACGCCGGAATTGCCGGCGTGAACAAGCCGACCGACGAGATTACGGTCGAAGAATGGCGATCGCTGATGGACGTGAACGTCACCGGCGTCTTCCTGTGCACCAAACACGCCATTCCCTACATGCGCGAGGCGGGCGGCGGTTCCATCATCAACATGTCGTCGATCTACGGCATCATCGGGGCGGCGGATTTGCCCCCCTACCATGCGTCAAAGGGCGCAGTCCGGCTGATGACCAAGAACGACGCGCTGCTGTACGCCACCGAGAAGATCCGCGTGAACTCGATCCATCCGGGGTACATCTGGACGCCGCTGGTTGTTGGTTTGGCCGACGGCACGGAAGAAGGAATCGCGGCCTTGCGCGCCGACTTGGACTCGCGGCACCCCGTCGGGCACGTCGGCGAGCCCGACGATATCGGCTGGGCCGTGGTGTACCTCGCCTCGGATGAATCAAAGTTCATGACCGGCGCCGAGGTGGTGATCGACGGCGGGTATACGGCCAGGTAGGCAAGCTACCGGTTCATCCAGTACTCGTTGGGCTTGCGATACTTCCGTCGCGGGGCTGGCAGCTCGTCGTCCGTCCACGGGATCCAGATCCCGCCGACCTCGTCGCGCAGGTCGTTGCACTTCTGCCGCATCGCGCGCAGCAGCTCGTAGTAGCGGGGCCGCTTGGCTAGGTTCTCGGCCTCGATCGGGTCCTGGTCCAGGTCGTAGAGCTCTTCGTAGACCGGGTCCTGGTCGATGTAGCGGGCGTACTTGTAGCGCTCCGTGCGGACGCCTTCGTAGTCGGCTATCGTCGGGTGCGTGAAGATGTGCTCGTGGAAGAACTCCTTGCGCCAGTCCCCCGGCTGATTGCCGCGGATCAGCGGCAGCAGGCTGCGGCCCTGCCAGTGCTCCGGCGTTGGCACACCGGCGTAGTCGAGCAGTGTCGAGGGAACGTCCACGTTCAGAGCCATCGCGTCGGACTGGGCGCCGCGCTTGTCGGCGCTCAGCTTCGGGTCGTAGACAATCAGCGGCACCCGCAGCGATAGCTCATGCGGCGTCCATTTGCCGGCCCAGCCGCGATCACCCAGGAAGTAGCCGTTGTCGCCCATCAGCATGATGACCGTGTTGTCGGCCACGCCCATCTCTTCGAGCTTGGCGCGCAGCCGCCCGACCACCCGGTCCACGCCGGAGATCAGCCGATAGTAATTCTTTGTCATCAACTGGCGCTTGCGTTCGTTGTCGAAACGCCAGTGGTAGCGGTGCCGATTCATCGACTCGTTGCCCAAAAAGGCGGGCAGCGTCTCGAAGAAGCCCTCGCCCAGGATCGGCGGCGGGACGGTCAACGCCTCGTAGAGCGACATCGTCCAGGGGGACGGGATGTACTGCATCGGGTGCCAGTCCTCGGCGTGGGGAGCGTTGAAGCTCACCGACAGCGTGAACGGGCGGTCGCGCGAAGTGGATTCCAGGTACTCCATCGCCAATTCGCCGGTCAGGTCGGTCAGGTGGATCGGCTTGCCATCGCGCAGGGTCTGCTCGTAAGGGTGCCTTAGCCTCAAGTAATAGTCGAAGAGCTCGTTCGTAATTCCCTCATTTACATCGACATGCCACTTGCCAACGTAACCGCTCTGGTAGCCCGCGTCCCGCAACAGCTTCGGGTACGAAGCCAGGATGAAGCGGTCGTCGATCGTCGGCGCCCCGCCGGTATAACGATGGGTGCGTTCCCACAACCCTGACAGAATCGTCGCCCGGCTGGCCATGCAGATGGGCGTGGTGACGAAGGCCTTGTTGAACCGCACGCCCTCGGCGACGATGCGGTCCATCTCCGGCGTTTCCACGTGCGGGGTGACGTTGCCCATCATGTCGTAGCGCTGATCGTCGGTGAGTAGGAAGATCAGATTCGGACGCTCTTGCGCGGAAGCAGTGGCGATGAGGGCGACGGCGAGCGACAGGCGAAGCATCGGTTCACTATCTTAGCCGACGATGTCCCGCGTAGGCGCTAAACTGTCGGTTCGTCCATGAAGCGCCTACTCCTTATCTGCCTCCTGCTGGCCGGCTGCGGCGGCGGCTCCGTCCGCTCCATTCCGTCGTCAGGCTACGACTCCTGGACCGTTTACGGCGGCGGACCGGACTCAATCCGCTACTCGCGGCTCGACCAGATCAACCGCGACAACGTCACGGACCTGCAAGTTGCTTGGGTTTACGACACCCAGGACGCAACGGAGAATTCGCAGATCCAGACTAACCCGATCGTCGTGGACGGGTTGCTCTATGGGATGAGCCCGCAACTGCGCGCCTTCGCCGTGGACGCGGCGACGGGCGTGGAGCGCTGGACCTTTACGCCAATGCTCGACGGCAAGCGGCTGACCGGAATCCAGCGCGGCGTGATGCACTGGCGCGACGGCGACGACGCCCGCATCTTCTTCAGCGCCGAGCACCTTCTGTTCGCGCTCGACGCCAAAACCGGCAAGCCTGTGACGAGCTTCGGCAAGAACGGCTCGATCGACCTGCGCCAGGGTTTTGAGCGGCCGGCGGAGGCATTGAACGTCTCATCCCGCTCGCCGGGCGTGATCTACAAGGACCTGATCCTCATGGGCAGCGTCACCAGCGAGGGGCTGCCCAGCGCGCCCGGCGACATTCGAGCTTTCAGCGCCCGCACGGGGGAGCAGGCTTGGAGCTTCCACACCATTCCGCATCCCGGCGAGCCGGGCTACGAGACATGGCCGCCCGACGCGTGGACGATTTCGGGCGGCGCCAACGCCTGGCCGGGGCTGACCCTGGATGTCAAGCGCGGGCTGCTTTACGCGGCCACCGGATCGGCGGCCGCGGACTTCTACGGAGCCAACCGTCACGGGGATAACCTGTACGCTAACTCCCTGTTATGTCTGCGTGCTGCGACGGGTGAGCTCGTGTGGCGCTTTCAGGCGGTCAAGCACGATCTATGGGATCGGGACTTCCCTGCGCCGCCGAATCTCGTCACTGTGCTTCGCGACGGCAAGCCGGTGGACGCGGTGGCGCAGATCACCAAGTCCGGTCACATTTTCGTCTTCGACCGCGAGACCGGGGAGTCGCTGTTTCCACTGGCGGAGATCGAAGTCCCGCCGTCGGATATCCCGGGCGAGCTCGCGGCGAAAACCCAGGTCTTGCCGACCAAGCCCGAGCCCTTCGCCCGCCAGCGACTCACCGAGGAGAACCTGACCCGGCGCACGCCCGAGGCGCACAAGGCCGTGCTGGAGCGGTTTCGCAAGCTCCGCAGCGGCGGGCAGTTCGTGCCGCCCAGCCGCGAGGGCACGGTCATCTTTCCCGGCTTCGACGGGGCGGGGGAGTGGGGCGGCCAAGCGTTTGACCCCGAGACCGGCCTGTACTACGTGAACTCAAATGAGATGCCCTGGATCTTACGGCTGGTGGAGCGGGAAAAGACGGGCGGCGTAGTCGGCGGCCAGCGTCTGTACCAGCGCAACTGTGCGGCCTGTCATCTGGACGACATGTCGGGTCTGCCGCCGGACTTTCCGTCGTTGGTGAACCTGAAGATGAGCCGCGACGAGTTGCTGGCCATCATCCGGAACGGCAAGGGCCGCATGCCGGGCTTCGCGCACCTGGGAGAGGGAGTGGCCGAGGCGATCGCGCGCTATGTCCGCACGGGCGGCGCCGATTCCCCCGACGTGGAAACGTCGGATTCGCCCTACGAGATGGCCTTCACGCACGACGGCTACAACAAGTTCCTCGACCCCGACGGCTACCCGGCTGTCGAGCCGCCCTGGGGCACATTGAACGCGATCAACCTCGACACGGGCGAGTACGCCTGGAAGATTCCTTTCGGCGAGTGGCCGGACCTAGCCGCGAAGGGCGTGAAGGACACGGGCTCGGAGAACTACGGCGGACCCGTGGTGACGGCGGGCGGCCTGCTGTTCATCGGCGCAACGAACCATGACCGCAAGTTCCGGGCCTACGACAAGCTGACGGGCGAGCTGCTGTGGGAGACGAAGTTGCCGGCGAGCGGCCGCGCGACGCCGGCGGTGTATGAAGTCAACGGCAAGCAGTTCGTGGTGATCGCCGCGGGGGGAGGGAAGAGCCACCTGGCGCCGTCGGGCGGCCAGTATGTGGCGTTCAGCCTGCCGTAGCGTGGCTATTTGAAGCTCTTTGTTGGACTCAAGTCCCTTGATGAATTGCCCCCGGGGTCACGAGACGCGGAAAGCCCGCTCGCGCCGGGCGGTGAACTGCTGCTGAGTCGAAAACTTGAGGAGTGGGGAATGACCGCGCTAATCAATTACTTGTGAGTTTCGGGCATTGTGGACGCGCCTGCCAAGCTGGGGCCGCCGCGTGGCGTCGTCGAGAATGTAGCAGATGAGCGCGTGGGTGTAACCGGATCTGTTCGGTATCGGTTGCGGCGGGATTGACCGCCCGTTCCACCCCAATTCTCTTCACTTAACAACTCGAATGAGGGACGGGTAATCCAAGCCCTGGTTGGAGA
>CAYOPA010000091.1:0-14123 GCA_964405625.1 uncultured Bryobacterales bacterium | reverse complement strand
TCTCTACTTTTTGTTTCTTGAATCCAGCGCTGATTCTCGGACACGCTCCTAGGATCCGCGTCACCCAGAACTGGAACGCCCGTTTTAGCAACGATCCCCGTGTCGGCAATGATAAGAGCGGAGCGCCCTAGCGAGCCGGGTTCTCGTACCAGATTACTCCCAGATTGTCGCGCTCCTCGCAGGTGATCAAGTCCAGGTCGCCGTCGCCGTCGAGGTCGGCGAGCTCGATGCGGTCGAATTTAACGCCTTCGGGGCCGCTGAGCGGATGCGGTTGCCATACGGGCTCGGTCGGCGAGTCTTTGTACGACAACCACATCGCGCCAACCTTTTCTTCGTGCGCGTTCTCGCAGGTGAAGGCGATATCCATTTTGCCGTCTAGATTGAAGTCGGCCACGGCGACCGCCTTGCCGGTGCCGGTTCCTTCGGGGAGGGCGATCTCATGCCGTTCCCAGGCGATCTCGGCGCCCGGCAGCCGCCGGTAATAGACGATCGGCCCCTCTCGGACGGCGGTGAGGAAGTCGCTGAGGCCGTCCTGGTCGAGGTCCGCGATCGTCATGAACATGACCTCCTCGGCGTCGACGGGGCCGACGCGATGTTCCTTCCAGGGGCCGTCGGCCGCTTCAGGGCCGGGATTCTCCAGCCACAGAACGCCCCGCCGGGGGCCTTTGCGGTCAGTGGCGACCAGGTCCAGGTCGGCGTCGCCGTCCACGTCGTGCGCGATCAGCGACATAATCCAGCCGGCCTCATAGAGCGGATGCCAAGTCCAAGCGCTCAAGTCCCGCGGGTCTTCGGGCGACTGCCACCAGCCGATGTAGGCCGGATTGTCCTTGGAGCCGGCGAAGAAGTCCACGCCGTTCTTGCCGTCGATGTCCATCGGCAGAGCGAACATCCAGCGGGTCATGTCCTTGGAGGCGGGCAAGAGCTCGGTGGTCCAGGCGTTCGGGTTAAGGTAACGCTCCGGCTCCTTGGGGGCCCAATGGATGTAGATGGAGTTGGTATCACCCTCGGTGGCGCTGATGACGTCCCAGGCCCCGTCGCCGTCGATGTCGGCGAAAACGGCGTCCTCGGGGGAGCCGACGTGGCCGACCGTAACGGCCGGCCACGGCTCGCGGGCGGTCTCTGGGCCGGGATTCAGGTACGCCCGCACGATGCCGCCCTCTTCCCAGCCGGTGGGGAAGTCAGGCAGGCCGTCGCCGTTCACATCGGCCGCGCGAACGCCGTCGGCGCCGGTTGAAGAGTCGTCGATCACATGGCGCGCCCAGGGCCTGTCCATGTTCTGATCCGCTGGTTTTTGAAGCTCCCCGCCGCAGCCCCAGAGAAAGAGAGAGATTGCAACGGATAGAGCTGCCTGAGGCCTTCGCATGGTCGCCCATGACGGTATCACGCCGACGTCCGCGAGCGGGCGCGGAATTCCGCTTGCCCCGCGCCGGGGACCGTGTTCCAATGAGGCCCGCAGCAACAAACGGAGAGATCAAGATGATTCCGAAAAAACTCGTCCGTCAGATCGAAACCCACGCCGAGCAGCTCACGCAGGACATCCTCGAAAGAGTGAGAGGCGACCGGCGCACAACCAACTACGCGCGTCTGCCCGACGGCGAGATCCGGCAGGCCGTGCATTCGGTGCTTCAGAACCTGGGCGAGTGGCTCTCCTCGCGCCGGGCTGGAGCGATTGAGCATCACTACAGCAAAGTCGGCCACAAGCGGCGCCATGACGGCATCCGCGTCAGCGAAATGTTCGCCGCCTTCGGCTTGGCCAAGCGCGCGTTGCAAGACTTCATCCGCAAATCGATGATCGCTGATTCCGCCGAGATCGCCCTGGAGACCGAGCTGATCCTGGCCGTGGACGAGTTTTTCGACTCGGCCTGCTACGGCGCCGCCCTCGGCCATGAAGACGCGGAGAAATCCGCCACGACGGCGCAGGACGCCGCGCCGGTCGTCACTGAGACGTACAACGAGAAGGCTCGGGCCGCCTCGATCAGAGCCGAGGAGTGGGACCCCACCAGCCGCGGCGGCGAGATCGGCGAGCACGGCGGCTAGCAGCCCGTCTATACTGGCATCGATTCCCGATGACCAGATTCACGTTGCCCGCCCTCCTGTTGCTCGTCGCCTCGGCCGCTTGGTCCCAGCATGGGACCGGGGAGGAACCGTACCCCAACGCCCGCACCGGCGGCAACTACATGCAGAACTACTACCTGCCGCCGGCGGCGTCCACGCCGTGGCGGCCGGCGTTCTCTCCCGACGGCGAGGAGATCGCCTTTTCCATGGCGGGCTCCATTTGGAAGATCCGCATCGGCGAAACCACCGCCCACGAGCTGACCGCCGAGTCGACCTACAACTCCTCGCCAGCCTACTCGCCCGACGGCCGCAAAATTGTCTATACGGCCGACCACAATTCGCGAAACATCAACCTCCGGCTGCTCGATCTAACCACCGGCGAGACCCACGCCCTCACGCAAGGCGATTTTGTGAACCTGGACCCGGTGTTCAGCCCCGACGGGCGGAGCATTTTCTACGTCTCCAGCGCCCCGGACGGCTGGTACCACATCCACCGGCTGCCGCTGGACGAAGCCGGCAACCCCGGGACGCCCGAGCGGCTGACCAACGACAACGACTTCGGCCGCGCGCGGCTCTATTTTTCCCAGCAGGACCACCACATCCAACCGACGCTGTCGCCGGACGGCTCGGAGATGATTCTGGTGTCCAACCGCGGCAACCCGCTGGGCTCCGGCGGAGTCTGGCGGACCAAGATCGGACCCGACGCGATGGCCGACGCGAAGGAAATTTTCCGCGAGCAAACGCTGTTCCGCACTCAGCCGCAGTGGTCGCCCGACGGCAAGCGCATCCTCTACAGCTCGCACCGCGGCAGCCAATACAACAACCTCTATGTGCTGCCGGCGGACGGCGGCGAGCCTTACCAGCTTACCTTCGGCGACTGGGATCACTTTGAGCCGCGCTGGTCTCCGGACGGCGAATGGATTGTCTACGTGTCGAATGAGCATGGACTGTCGGACCTGCGGCTGCTGCGCACGTTCGGCGGCGAGGAGAAGAAGATCGAGATCCGGCAGCGCGTCTGGAAGCGGCCCATGGGGACGCTGGAAGTTATCATCCGCGACGGCGCGGGCGGGCCTCCGACCGAGGCGAAGGTGATGCTCAACGCCGCCGACGGCAAGGCCTGGACGCCGTCCGACGCCTACCACCGCATCGGCATCCGGGCGCTGTTCATCGACTTCTTCCATGCCGGCGGCAAATTCCAGATTGAGTTGCCGGTCGGAGAGGCCCGCATGACGGTCATGAAGGGCTTTGAGCGCTTCCCCGCGGAACGGACCGTGATGATTGAAGACGGCCGCGTGGCTCGCGTGGAGGTCGCGCTGGAGCGGTTGACCAACCTCAAAGCCGCCGGGTGGTATTCCAGCAGCGATCACGTCCACATGAACTACGGCGGCAATCTCCACAACACGCCGGAAAACCTGCTCTTCATGGCAGCCGCCGAGGACCTGGACGTGGTCGGCGAAAAGGTCGCCAACAAGGACAACCGCGTCTTCGACCATCAGTACTGGACCGGCGGCTACGACGAGGTCCGCTCCACGCCGGAGCGCCTGATCAGCTTCGGCGAGGAGTATCGGCCGCCGTTCTACGGCCACATCAACTTCATCAACCTGACGAAGCACTTGCTCTCGCCGTTCACGACCGGCTACGAGGGCACGGCGATTGAGAGCCTCTATCCGTCGAACACGGACATGTTCCGGCTGGGCCGCAAGCAGGGCGCGCTCAGCGGCCACGTACACCCTTTCTCGTCGGCCCCGGAGCAGGGAGATTGGGCCAACGCGCGGGGCTTTCCGATTGACTTGGCGCTGGAGTCGTTTGACTACCTGGAAGTGATGACCGGGGCGCAGTACGCCGAGTTCACCGCGCCGGTGTGGCATCGGGCGCTCAACTGTGGATATCGAGTGACGCCGACGGGCGGCGAGGACTCGATCTCGAACCTGCACCGCACGCCGGCTCTCGGCGCGGCCCGCTACTACGCCTACGTGGGCGACAAGCTCGAATGGTCTCGCTGGCTGGACGCGGTGCGGGAGGGCCGAACGTTCTTCACCAACGGCCCGTTGGTGAGCCTGGAGGTCAACGGCCAGGGGCCGGGGAGCGAGATCCGGCTGCCGGAAGGCGGCGGCTCGGTGGAGATCGCCGCTCAAATGCAGACGGCGTTTCCCGTGGACCGCGTGGAGCTGATCTTTCGAGGCAAGGTCGTCGAGACGATCCCGACGAAGAACCAGGGCCGCGAGGCCTCCTGGCGCGGGACGGTGCGTGTGGACGAGAGCGGCTGGTTTACGCTGCGCGCGCTGAGCGACGGGCCGGTCCCGCCGATCGACGACACCCGATTGCACTCTGAGACCGCCGCGATCTACACTCTCGTCGGCGAGCAGCCGATCCGCTCGCGCGAGGACGCGGAGTACTTTTTGCGCTGGATCGACGGCGTGACCAAGATGGCGGAGGAGCATCCGGGCTGGCGCTCCCAGCGTGAAAAGGATCACGTGCTGGGCCAGTTCGGCGAGGCCCGGGCGATTATGCAGCAGCGCGCGGCGGAAGCCCGGTAATCCCACTTGTGGCGCACCGCGCGCCACAAGTGGGGTTTGGCGACTACTGTTGGTTAGCCGCTTGCAGTCGCTGGCTGTTGATCTCCTTC
Organism: uncultured Bryobacterales bacterium; assembly: GCA_964405625.1. Taxonomy (GTDB): domain Bacteria; phylum Acidobacteriota; class Terriglobia; order Bryobacterales; family UBA6623; genus RI-231. Next base: position 9,442 of record CAYOPA010000091.1, on the reverse strand, counting down.
ACCCACGGCGGGACGAAGGCATGGACGTCGTTAACGATATGGCCTTCCATGATCAACCGCGCCTGCCACGACGCGATGGCCACCCCGGGGCCATGCGTGGCGGTGAACAGCGTTGTCTGCATGGGCCGGAACGGGGCGTCGGGGAAGCGGCAGTATTCGCCATAGCGACCACGGTAGAAGACCGGCTCGCCCAGACCCCACCGCGAGTACACCGGCGCGACGTTTTGAAACGCCGTGGGCGGCTCCACCACGCCGGCAAAGTGTTGCAGGTCCTGTTCGTACTGCACTCGTGCGATGCGGTCTTTCAAGCTATTGCCGGTACTGCTTGGCGGCGGTCCGAAGGCTTTCAGGAAGCCGTCCGGCATCTTTTCGGCTTGCGCTTCAATCTGCGCTTGCACCGAAGGCAATCCCACGCCGCAGGGGTTGGGATTGAAGGGCGAGACGGCGATCACGCGTCCGTCCGCACAGGTCTGCGTCACCGGCTGGGCCAAGGCCATTCCGGCGGCAGCGAAGAGAAGGCAGGGAAGAGCTCTGTAGATCATTTGGCTTATCTCTCGACCGTCAGATAGGGGCCCGGCGCTGAGGTGGCGCGGGCGGTTTCAATCAGGACTTGCTGATTGCCGCCGGGCGTGGAGCCCGGGACTTGAAAGGCGATACAGTGCAGGCCGCCTTGCTCGTCGGAGAGTTGTAACAGCGAGAAGCTCTCCGGCGCCAGCCGCACGCCACCCAGGATCACCGACACCGTATCGGCCGGCGTTATCCCGAAAACATACAGCCGAACCCACTCGCCGGGTCTGGCCGGAGCGCTCAGCGCGGCGTCGGAACGCTCGCCGACCAACTCCGGACCAGGCTCGTGCAGCGCCGCCAGGGCGTACGACGAATCGCTCCATGTCAGCAGCGCGGGGTGCGAGGGCGTATCGCCCGGCTGCCCCATCACGCGGGCTTGGTGCAGCGCGGAAACGCTTGCCGGCACGCCGGGATGGACCTCCTGCACCACGCCGCCACGCAGGATCAAGCGCGTCTGCCAGGCGGCGATCACGGCGTCGGGCCGCTGTGTCGCTTCGGCCAGCGAGGCCTCGGCGGAATCGAAATCGACGCCCTTCCAGCGCACGCGCTCGCCCTTGCGGTCACGATAGAACACGGCTTCGCCGAGCCCCCAGCGACGAAACGGCGCGTTGGCGCGCAGAAACGCCTGGGGCGGCTCGATCACGGAGACAAACTGCTCAAAGCGCTCGGCTGCGGCCTCTTGCGCCAAGCGGTCCTCCAAGGCGACTCCGGTGGGGAACGTTTCGCCGTACACCAGCAGGAAGTCGTCGGGGGTGTCGCGCGCGGCCGCTGGGGCGGACACGGCGCAGGGGTTAGGGTTGAAGGGCGTCGGTTGAACGACCCGGCCGTAGTCGCAGATCACCGCGCCCGGGGGCGGCGGAGTCCGCGGCGTGGATGGCGGAGTCGGCTCCGGTGCGGGCGGCGGCGGGGCCGGATCGGGCGCCGGAGCGCCGTCGGGGGCCCTGCCGATACTGCCGCATGGACTCTGATTGAATGGCGATAGCGCCCGGACCGACCCGTCCGCGCAAGTATGCGTGGCGGGCTGTGCGTGCGCGCTGGACCCGGGACCGGCGACGAAAGCCGATCCCAGGATGAAAACAGCAGCGAGGTGTCTCAGCATCTATTTCACCTTGAGCGGCGACCGTTTCGCTTTCCCCACAAAGACCATCGGTCGGCGGTCAAGCCGACGATATCAGGTCTTTGCATCAGAATCGAGACATCTAGCGGCGCGAACGTACGTTTTCTACCTATTGGACCCGTTGTTAACAATGATATACGACGAATGTAGTGCTGAAACTGGCCCGTTCGCCGGGTGAGCCCAGGCCGCTTCCGGGCTGGCTTTCGGGCCAACCGGCCACGCCGCCAAGGACGCCCGAGCCTGCGCCTTCCAGCCCTTATTGAGCGCCCTATTACCACCGGTATGCTTGCATAGCCGTCAGGCCCGACACTCGGGGCAAGACAAGTATCCGAAACCAATCGGACTCGAACGGCGATGTCCAACCGGCTCGGTCCGCCGTCAGGGTATGGAAGCTCTCAGCCGACCTCGGCGTTGGCCCGCGCCAGCATCGCCCGCATCCAGGCGATGCAGTAGGCCGTGCCGGAGCGGTTGATTCCCGAGTCTCCGGCCAACGCCGGCACGTGGTCCGGCATCACCGCCCCGGAGAACTTCACTTTCCGCAAGCCCTTCATCACTTCGTACAGATCGAGATAACCCTCATCGGGATACGTCTCGACGAAGTTTGGCAGCGGCGAGCTCACCGCCCGGTAGTGGATCTCGCACAGCTTGCCGCGCCCGCCGAAGTCGGCGATCATCTCGAAAACATCCTTCCCCATCTGGTCGCCGCCCTCGCTCCAGGTGCCGACGCAAAAAGTCAGCCCCCAGTGCGGCGAGCCCGGGCCTTCGATGGCATTCGAGATGCGCTCGGCGCGGGCGTAGCCGTCGTAGTGGACAAACATTTTCCCGACGCCGTTCATCATCGCCAACGGCGGGTCGTCCGGGTGCAGCGACATGCGCACGTCCGCTTCCGCGGCCACCGGCAACGTCGCCTTCATGAAGTACTCGTAATGGCCCCAGATCTCCTCCACCGGGTACTCGCGGTCAAACTTCTGTTTCTCGACTTTGTTGCGGAAGTCGTCCAGCCGAAACTCACGGGCCTTGTAGCCGCGCTTGGTATCGACGATGGCCGTGGTGTAGGTGTTGGCGGGGTGGAAGTCGTAGCTGGCGACGGGGATGCCGAGCTTGCCGCAGTTGCGCAGGAACTGGTTGTACTCTTCGATGTACTTGTCGCGCCCGGGCCGGCCCAGTTGCAGGTCAATCTGGCGGTAGGCCGGGTTCACGGCGGAATGAATCCGCATCCCGTACTGCTGGTAGCGGCGCCGCGCCCAGACCATGTCGTCCAGCGAAGAGCTCTCGGCCCGAAATTCGACCCGCGCCCATGTCAGGCCGATCTGCTTCAGGAACAGCATGTCCTGGTCCGAGAGATCCGGGGGCAGCCGGCGGCAGAGCTTGATGTTGGCCGGATCGGACTCGTCGATCACGGCCGCCGTGGAGGCCGTACGGGCGGCGACCGCCAGCAAGGGGAGTTGGAGGAAGCTTCGGCGGGAGGGCATGACGGCGGGTATGATACCGCCGTGCGCCGCCGCCGGCAATCTCAAAACAGTTTCTTCGAGTCGAGCAGGATCGTCACCGGCCCCTCGTTGATGAGCTCGACGTCCATCATGGCCTGGAACACCCCGGTTTGCACGGTGAGCCCCTTTGCCCGCAACAGCAAGCAAAAGTGCTGGTAGAGCCGATCGGCTTCGTCCGGGCGCGACGCGGCGTCGAAGCTGGGGCGGCGGCCCTTGCGAACGTCTCCGTACAAGGTGAACTGCGAGACCACGAGCACGCCGCCGCCGACATCGCCGACCGAGAGATTCATCTTGCCGTTGGCGTCCTCGAAGATTCGCAAGCCGGCGACCTTGTCGGCGAGATAAGAGGCGTCGGGTTCCGAATCGCCCTGGCCGACGCCCAACAGCGCCAGCAGCCCGAGGCCGATTTCGCCTGTCGTCTCGCCGTCCACACGGACCGCCGCCCGGCTGACTCGCTGGATCACCGCTCGCATGTCCCATTATGTTTGTTCAAGAAGGGCTGTGTTCGACCGGAAATTGCCGATACGAGACTCATAGAGAATGCCGACAATGCACGCGCCATCGGTAATGACGGAACGCGGCCGGCTGGTTCAGCTTGAGCGCCTGCCGGTGTTTCCGTCCATCGCGCTGGAGCTAATGGACCTACTCGATGAGCCGGAATGTTCGGTGCGGCAGATTGCCGAAGTGCTGCGGCGGGAGCCGACGTTGGCGGCGGAGGTGTTGGCCGTGTCCAACTCGGCCCGCTATATCCGCCTGAAAGAAGCCGTTCTTGACCTCGATAGGGCGGTGGTGGTGATCGGGTTGGCCGAGGCTCGCCGGGTGGCGCTCAACGCGGCCGTGCGCGGCATGATCGGCGGCGCATTGGGGTTGCCGGAGTTCCGCCGTTGCTGGGGCCATTGCGTCGCCGCGGCGATCGTGGCTGAAGCCTGTGCGGACGCCTATGGCGCGCCGAAGGGCCGGGCCTATGCGGCTGGGCTGTTGCACGATCTGGGGATGCTGGCGCTGCTGACCTTGTATCCGGACGAGTACCAGAAGTTGCTGTTGCTGGCCGATCGCGAGGACAAGGACTTGCGGCAGTCCGAGTGGGAAGTTTTTGGTCAGGACCATGAAATGGTCGGCGGCGAGTTGGTGGCGCGCATGGGGTTGCCCGCCGAGCTGCGGCCGGTTCTGTCGAACCATCACGACTGCGTTGATATCACGCAATCCGGCCTGCGGCCCCTGATCGCAGCGTCCGACCGCATCGCCAATCTACTGGGCTACCGCGCCGGCGGCTGCGCGCCCGCCGATGAAGCCGGTGAGCTGTTGGCAGCCATGCGGCTGTCCACTCCACAAGCCCGCGAGGCGTTTCTCAGCGACCTCGTCCGGCGCATCGCCTTGGCGACCGCCTGAGCGCCGACGGCGGCCACGCGGCGGTCGCGTTAGAATGGGCTGCTATGGCCCGCTTTCCCGTCGCCGTAATCACGGACGAATTTACCCAGGACTTTGAGCGCATCTGCAAAACCGCGGTCGAGCTCGACATCCCAGCGCTGGAAGTCCGCACCGTTTGGGACAAGAACATCGTCGACCTTACCGATGAGGAGGTGCGCGAGCTCAAGCGCCTGGCCGACGACCACGGCCGCACGATCTGCGGGCTCGCCTCGCCGGTCTTCAAGTGCGTGCATCCCGATGGAGGACCGATCGACGAGCGCTTCCACCAGGACGCCTTCAAGGCGACGCATGGCTTTGAACAACAGCTCGTGATCCTGGACCGCGCCTTGGAAATCGCCGGAATGCTGGATGCGCCCATCATCCGCGTCTTCAGCTTCTGGCGCACCACCCAGCCGACGGCCCTGCGCGGCGCCATCATTGACTCGCTGGCGAAGGCCGTTGAGGCCGCCGCGCCGCACGGCGTCAAGATCGGTCTGGAGAACGAGCATGCTTGCAACCTGGCGACGGGCGAGGAGGTCAAGCCAGTGCTGGATGCGTTGCCACAGCCCGGTCTCGGCTTGGTCTGGGATCCGGCCAACTCCAGCGTCTCCGGCTTCCAGGGTTTTCCCGACGACTACCGCAAGGCGCCGATCGACCGCATCATCCACGTCCACGCCAAGGACGGCTTTTTTGACGAAGGCATGGAGTGGGGCGTGATCGGCGAAGGTTCCGTCGGCTGGGCCGGCCAGCTTTCGGCGCTGGTCCAGGACGGCTACGACGGGCTGGTCAGCGTGGAGACGCACTGGAGCGGTCCGGGCGGCGATAAGTTCAAGGGCAGCGTGATGTGCGCTCAGGCCCTCAAGAAACTGATTGCGGAGGCCTGAGCGATGCGGATCTCAAGACGGCGGGCGGTAGGCCTCGGCGCATGGGCGCTTTCCTGGGCCGCGTGCGGAGGCGGCGGGACCGAGTCCGGGCTCAAGAGCGTCGCCGTGGTGCCCATGGGCACGACCCATGAACACTGGAAGGCGATCCACGCGGGGGCGGTCAAGGCCGGCCGCGAGCTCGGCGTCGAGATCATCTGGAAGGGGCCGCAAAAGGAAGACGACCGCGAGCAGCAGATCGCCGTCATCGAAGACATGATCGCCCGCCGGGTGAGCGGCATCGTGCTTGCTCCGCTGGACCGCACCGGCTTGCGGCAGGTTGTACGCGAGGCGAAGACGGCCGGCATCCCCACCGTCTGCGTCGATTCCGGGCTGGAAGGCGACGACCACATCAGCTTTGTCGCCACCGACAACTACGACGGCGGCGTGGCCGGCGCCAAGCGGCTGGCGGAGGCGCTGGAGGGTAAGGGCCGTATTATCCTCATGCGCGCGATGGTCGGAGTGGAATCCACAGCGGACCGCGAGCGTGGTTTTTTGGAAGAGATCGCCAAGCACGAGGCCGTCGAGCTCCTTTCGGAGAACCAGTACGGAGGCGTGACGGTGGAGAGCGGCTACCAGATGGCGGAGAACCTGCTCAACCGCTTTCGTGGTCAGATCGACGGTGTCTTTACTCCGAATGAATCGACGACCTTCGGGATGCTGAGGGCGCTCACGGACGCCGGGTTGGTGGGAAAAGTTCGGTTCGTGGGCTTCGATACCAGCGACAAGCTGATTCAGGCGCTCGAAGCGGGGCATTTGGACGGGCTTGTTTTGCAGAACCCATTCAAGATGGGCGAAGAGGGTGTCAAGGCCGTCATCGCTCACCTGAATGGAGAAGCTATACCGGCCCGGATCGATACCGGGATCGCCGTGGCGACTCCCGAGAACAGGAACGATCCAGCCATCAGCGGGTTGTTGCAGCCGCCGCTGGCCGAATACCTGGATCGCTAGCGTTATCCACGGGCGGGCAGGGCGGCGTTTCCGGCCGACGGACACGAATGTCCGTCGCTACCGAAGGCGGCTCCGGCCCTCTTTCCTAGCGTTCCATTGACGCCATGGTCGCGTCGGTGGAGGCATCGTGCGTGGCTTGCTGCACCAACGTTCTCGGCGAGCTGCCGGCCGGCGCTCGATGGTAGCGGGCGACCAAGTTCTGCCATTCCACCTTGAGCGAACCGCCGCTGGAGCAGTGCTGCCTCTCCCATGAAGAGAGCAGGTCCAGGCAGGCGTGGTCGATGTAGTCGAGCTCTTCGATATGCACGTGCGTGTTGGAGCCGGGCGGCACGGACTCGAGCGCCGCAGCCAGCCGGGGCAGGCCGAGGAACGTGGCCGATCCGTGCAGCACGATGTCCACCCGGTTGGAGCTGGGGAGGCGTCGAATGTCCACGCCTAGGTGCGAGAAGGTGTAAATCAGCTTGCCCACAGCCAGAGCCACGCCTAGCAGCACGCCGGTTAGCAGGTCCGTGGCCACGATTCCCACCACCGTGACTAAATAGATGGCGAGCTCGGCGCGGCCGTATCCGGCGATCTTGCGAATGGCGGCCACGCTGACAAGCTTGTAGCCGGTATAGACCAGGATCCCCGCCAGCGCCGCGGTCGGGATGTGGTTGAGGACCCAGGGCAAGGCCGCGACCGCCGCCAGCAACCACACGCCGTGCAAGATGGCGGAGAGCCGGGTTTTTGCTCCGGCTTGCACGTTGGCGCCGGAACGCACGATCACGCCCGTGACCGGCAAGGCGCCGAAAGCGCCGCAAACGAGATTGCCCACGCCCTGCGCGGCGAGCTCGCGGTCGTAGTCGGTACGCGGGCCGTTGTGCATCTGGTCGACCGCCGCCGCCGACAGCAACGTCTCGGCGCTGGCCACGAAGGCGAAAACACAGCCCAGCAAAATTAGATTCGGGTCCAGCAGCCGGTGCATGTCGCTGAGCAGCGGGAAGTTGGCGCCTTCGATCAGATTGGTCGGCACGTCGACTTTGATGATCGGCAAGCCTAGAACCGCCGCCGCGACCGAGCCCACGACCACGGCCAGCAACGCCGACGGCACCATGATGAGCCCGGCCGGCCGAAGCTTGTTCCAAGCCACCAGAGTGGCGATCGTCAAGATCCCGATAAAGGCCGCCAGATGATGGGTAGAGCCGTCGAGCGGAACGATCCCTTTGTAAATCGATTCTGGAATCGACACTAGGTTCGACAGGCCGCTGCCGCGCGGGGAATCATCCACCATCACGTGGAATTGCGAGGCGAAGATCAAAACGCCGATGCCCGCCAACATGCCGTGAATCACCGACGGCGAAATCGCCCGGAACCACTGGCCGAGCTTCAGCAAGCCGGCCGCTAGCTGCAACGACCCGGCCACCAAGAGCACCAACCCGAGGGCGGCCAAGCCCTCCTTTTGGATCAGCTCGTAAACCAGCACCGCCAACCCGGCCGCTGGACCGGTAACCTGCAACGGAGAGCCTGCCAGGAATCCAACCACCAAGCCGCCCACAATGCCTGAGATCAGGCCGAGCGCCGGCGGAACGCCGGAGGCGATCGCGATGCCCATGCAGAGGGGCAGGGCGACCAGGAATACGACGATGGACGCCAGTAGGTCCTTGGAGAGGGTGGAGGGCAATTGCATGGCTTCCTCGCTAGGCGCTCTTGCGCTTGGTCTTGGCGGAGCTGAGCGTGAGCTCTTCAGCCTCCGAGGCGGATTTGCTCAACGGCAGGAACCTGTCTTCGGCCTCGTCATGGATGAGCACCTCGCCGTCTACAATCGAATAAACCCAGCCGTGGAGATCCACGCGACAGCCTGCCAGCGCGGCGGCCACGTACGGATGCGTGCGCAGATGCGCGAGCTGCATCAGCACGTTCTGCTCGATCAGCGCCTGGAGTCGTTCAGAAGGTTCGGCGTCAGGCAGCTTGTCTTCCACGATGTGGACGGCCGCAATGGAGTGCGTGAGCCAGTTTTTGACGTGAGGGAAGCGCTCGAGCGACGCAGGGTTGGCCGCCGCGCTCATCGCGCCACAGCCCGTGTGTCCGCACACGATGATGTGCCGCACGCCCAACGCTCCGACCGCATACTCAATCGACGCCGTGATGCCCCCGGTCACGCCGGTGTGGGGCGGCACAATGTTACCGGCGTTGCGGCAGATGAAAAGCTCGCCGGGGTCGGTCTGTGTGATCAGGCTGGGGGAGATGCGGGAGTCCGCACATGTGATGAAGAGCGTGCTCGGCTGCTGACCCGTAGCCAAACGCTTGAACAGCTTCTTGTGTTTGGGGAAGACGTCCGTCTGAAACCGGCGCACCCCGTCAAGGATCTTCTTCATGTTTTTTGCCGCTTCTTTTCCTTTTCCTCGGACTCGACCGTGACCGTCCGGGCCGCTTCAGCCGCCGCTTCCTCGCCGCCGCTCAGCTTGCCGGAGCCCAGCGTCATCCCGCCGATGATCAGCCAGGCGGCCAAGGCGGGCTTGGCCAGCCGGTAAAGCACATGGCGGCCCTGGCGCCGATCTTGCACCACGTGGCTGGCGCGCAGCACCGCCAAGTGCTGCGAAACCCGCGCCTGCCGGACGCCGAGGTTCTCGCACAGCGTGTTGACATCTTTCTCGTCGCCGGCAAGCTCCTCCACCAAGCGCACACGATCCGGATGGCCCAGAGCGCGGAAGAGCTCAGCCATGTCGTCCGGAGGCAGGCCCGAGGTTGGAGCTGGTTTCGACGGCATGATATTCACGATCTTGAATACTATAGGGATAGTGGCACAAACCTACAGCCGACGCAAATGGGTTTTGACGGGGGGCGTCCCTTCTGGAAGTGAATCCGTCGGTTAAGGCGGCGTCGGCGTGGCTGTGCCGAAAGGTAGCGGCTTGCTGACAGCTTCGGGCGTGGCGGACGTGCGCCACGTCCGGCGATGCAGGCGCCGGCCAAAAGCGGCCGCGCGTCAGGCTTCCCACCCAGCAGCAAGAAAA
>CAYOPA010000090.1:0-14150 GCA_964405625.1 uncultured Bryobacterales bacterium | reverse complement strand
CCCCAACTGCGGTTTTCAAGACCGCCGCCTTCGACCGCTCGGCCATTCCTCCACCTTCAATCTAGCCCAACCCGCGCCGCCTGCCAACCCCGGCGCCCTGCATAATGAAGGCGGAAGGCCCCATGTCTGAACGCATCCAACTCCCCAGAACCCAGCTCTTCATCAATAACGAGTGGACCGGCGCCGGCTCTCGCGGCGAGTTTCAGGTCACCGATCCGGCGACCAACGAGCTCATCGCCAGCGTCCCCAATGGCGGCGCCGCCGAGACCGCCGCCGCCATTGACGCCGCCCACCAGGCCCAGAAAGGCTGGGCCGCGCGGCCCGCCGCCCAGCGCGCCGAGCTGCTCGACAAGCTCGCCCGCCGGATGATGGCCGAGCAGGAGCGGCTGGCCCGCCTGATGACCGCCGAGCAGGGCAAACCTCTCCAAGAAGCGCGCGGCGAGATCGCCTACGCGGCTTCGTTCTTCTCCTGGGCGGCCGGCGAGGCCACCCGCATTTACGGCGAAACCGTCCCGGCGAGCTTCCCCAACAAGCGCATCCTGGTGCTCAAGCAGCCCGTCGGCGTCTGCGCGGCCATTACGCCGTGGAACTTCCCGGCGGCGATGATTACGCGCAAGCTCGGCCCCGCTCTGGCCGCCGGATGCACCATGGTTATCAAGCCCGCCGAGCAGACGCCGCTGTCGGCGTTGGCGCTGGCTGAGCTCGCTCTGGAAGTAGGCTTCCCGCCCGGCGTGGTGAATATCATCACCGGCGACGCCAAGACGATCGGCGAGACCCTGCTGTCGGATTTCCGCGTGCGCAAGCTGTCGTTCACCGGGTCAACCGAGGTCGGCAAGATCCTGATGCGCAACGCCGCCCAGAACCTGACGCGGCTGTCGATGGAGCTCGGCGGCCACGCTCCGTTCATCGTCTTTGACGACGCCGACATCGACGCGGCTGTCGCCGGAGCGATGGCCAGCAAGTACCGCAACGCCGGCCAGACCTGCGTCTGCGCCAACCGGTTCTATGTCCAGGAAGGTGTTTTTGAGGCGTTCAGCGCCAAGCTGGCCAAGGCGGTCGGCTCGTTGCAGGTGGGCTCAGGCTTTACCGAGGGCGTCTCGATCGGCCCGTTGATCGACGACGACGCCATGGCCAAGGTGGAGTCGCATGTGGCCGACGCCGTCGCGCGCGGAGCGAAGGTCAGCGTCGGAGGCCGGAAGGTCAAGATTGAAGGCTTGGCGGATCGCTTCTATACGCCCACGGTGTTGGCGGACTTCAACCAGGACATGAAGCTGGCCACCGAGGAAACGTTCGGGCCGGTGAGCCCGTTGCGGCCCTTTGCCAAGGACGAAGAGGCGATCGAAATGGCCAACAACTCGATCTACGGGCTGGCGGCGTACTTCTTCACTCGCGACGCCACGCGGCTGATCCGCACGGCCGAGGCGCTGGAATACGGCATTGTGGGCGCCAACGACGGCATGCCGTCCACGGTGCAGGCGCCGTTCGGCGGCATGAAGCAGTCGGGCTTTGGGCGCGAGGGCGGCAAGTACGTGATGCACGAGTACCTGGAGACGAAGTATGTCTCCTGGGGCTTGTAGGCGCCTTGGCCGGCGAGGTTTGGTAGGCTGGGCGGCATGTTGCGGTTTGCGTGGGTTTGCGCGATTGTGCTGTTGGCTGGGGCCTGCGGGCCGTCAGAAACCAGCCCTGAGCTGGAGGAGCATCTGCGGGCGGCCTCCAATGCCGGGGATCTGGAGCAAGTGCAGGACTTGTTGGGCCGGGGCGTCAACCCGAACGCAGCCGATGACGAGAAGCACACCGCGTTGATGTGGGCTTCGTTTGAAGGTCACGCGCCGGTGGTGCGGCTGCTGCTCGACGCCGGAGCGCAGGTGCAAGCGGTCGACGTCAACGGGCGGGGGCCGCTGTTTTTTGCCGCCAGCGGGCCCAGCATTGAGACGGTGGGCTTGCTGCTGGCCAACGACGCCGCCGTGGACGCGCGGGACGTGGAGGGCTGGACGCCGTTGATGATCGCGGCGGCCGAAGGACAGCTTACCAACGTGGAGGCGCTCCTGGCCGCCGGAGCCGATCGTTCGCTCGTGGACAAGGACGGCGATTCGGCCGCGACGTTCGCCCGCAACAACGGACATATTCGCTTGGCGGAAAGGCTGGAGCAGGCGGCTCGGTAGCCGTCAAGAGGGCCGGCCCGCCGCCGCCCCCGCGTTTCTCTACCAGATCCAGGAGACGCCGAAGATCGGCGCCCACTGGTGCAGCAGCTTGCCGTCGATGCTGGCGCCGGGCGAGGCGGCCAGCACGTTCTCGGGCACGCCGGTGATGTAGTCGCGAAACTCCACGCGGATCACGGCGTGGCGGGTGATCCGGTACTTGACGCCGACGCCGAAGTCGCCCATCAGCATGTTCTGGCTGGTCTTGGTCAGCAGCGCCAAGCTGCTCAGCGGCTGGAACGGATCCTCCGCACCCATGCCCTGGTAGCGCTTCATGCCGCCGCCGCCCGCCACGTAGGGACGGAAACGGGCGTCTGCGTCCTTGAAGTAGTACAACAGGTCGTAGTGGATCGCATGCGACTGGCCGTTGAGCGATGCCGACTGCGCCCCCGAGCTCAGTTGCAGGTCGTTGCGGAAATACAGATAGCGAAACTCCCCGCCCCAGCGGTCGCCGATCTGCTGACCGAGCGCGAGCCCGCCCGAAAAGCCCAGGCCGGGGCCGACCGCGCCGGTCTGACCGGCGACGTTGCTGACGCCAACTGAACGATAGTCCGACAGCAGGCCGAGCGCGCCGACTTCGACCTGCGAATTCTTCCGCTGAGCCGCGGCGGGTTGGACCAGGGCGCCCGCCAGGACTGCAAAGAGGATCCATTGGGCCATCGTTGCGACGTATTTGTTCATCATCCTTCTACCTCACTCTGGAAGCGGCGGCCCGTTGGCCGCCGCTGGGGGCTTGCCTTTCGTTTTGTTTTCCTAGTTCACGATCCGAACGTTGACCGAGGCCGAGTTGGCGCCCATGGTGACCGTCAGGGGCACTTCCGCGCCCAAGGGCACATAGCTGGGCAGCAGGACGTTGATCTGATACAGGCCGATGAAGCCGGGCGTCAGGCCAGCGAACTTGACTTCCCCGGCGACCCCGCCGATCTCGACGTTGGGCAGATCCGCCGTCCGTGACAGGATCGTCGTGGAAGCCGGCTGGCCGGCAATCGCGACGGGGGTCACCCCGCCCAGGCCGGTCAGGTAGATCACCGCGACTTCATTGGGCCGCAGCGGGTTCGACAGGGTGGACAACGTGTTGTTCTCCCTGAAGATGGCGGCGTAGCGGGTCTCGTCCGGGCCGCGGACGCCGAAGATGGCGGGCGCCGCCGGGTCAACCTGCTTGACGAAAATGTCGCTGATACCGGAACGGGTGTGCACTTGCATGCTCACCGGCCCGACCGAGCCGAACGGCATCTGCGCGTTGATCTGCTCGCCGGAGACGAACAGCAGCGGCAGGGGAGCGCCGTTGGCCGACACGCAGGAGCCGCCCAACTGGGTCGGCAGCGGCGTGTCCACCGCGCCGACGCTGGAGGCGGCCAAGCGCTGACCAAAAATCGACACCAGTCCGCCGGACGCGGTGCGGGTGGTGAAATCGGCGCCGTTGGTAATGGCGTCAATGCGCGGGTTGCCCAGGCCGGTGTCGTAGTTGACCGGGAACTCCACGACACCAGCGCTGGAGGTGGAGATCAAGCGCCCGTCGCGCAGCGCCGCCAAGGTGCTGGTGAACGGGTAGTCGGCCGCGCGAGCCGGCGGGGGCTCGGCCATTCGAACGGAGTTAATCCGCATGGCCGGGTTACGCGGGTCGAGCTGCTGCAAGGCCCCGCTGTCCACCGCCGAGGTCGGCCGGATCGAGCGCACGCCGCGGCCGTTGGGCAGCACGGCGAAGCCGGAGGACTGCTGGTTGGCGGTCGAGTCCGGGAAGTCGCCCCGCGGCGTCAGCGACCGGTTCAACACGTGGTTGTCGACGATGTAGTAGTCCACGGCCGCGCCCACCGCGCCGCCCGCGCTGGTGAAATCCTGACGGGTGATGATCAGGCGTTGCGAGGTGTTCTCGTACAGGTACGTATTGCCGTCGGCCTCGGCGACCAGCACCTCGTCGCCGTCTGGATGGGCCGCCACGGCCAGCGGGGCGCTGAAGCTGTTGCTGAACACGCCGAGGGTCTCCGAGGTCGAGATGGCGCCATTGGGCAACGTCAGGAAGCTGAGCTTCCACTGACCGCTCGTCATGGAGGCCATCACGATACTGCGGTTGGAGGCCGCCAGCGAGTGCGGGTAGTGCCCCTCCTGTAAGAGTTGCCAGGAGTAGAAGACCTTGCCGTGCAACGTCATCGTGTTGAGGTTGATCACGCTCACGTTCTCTCCCCTCGAATTGGCCACAACCAGGAAGTTGCCGCCGCGGTCCAGCGCCAGCCAAGTCGGCGTGTTGCCCGTGCGGAATGTCCCGATCACCCGCATGTTGTGGTCATAGGCGATCACGCGGAAGTTCAGCCGGTCCAGCACGTAGAAGCGGTCGCGGTTCGGGTCGCCGACGACGGCCACGAAATGGCCGGGCTCGGCGACGAAGTTGCCGCGCTGATCGACGTCGCGGATGTTGGCGACAATGTTGACCGCGGGCGGCATGTTGACCGCGTCGGTCTCCATGAGCACCTCAATCACGTTCGTGCCCTGCACGGGGCCGAGCGCGCCGGGATCGACCGTAATCGTGACGTCGGCCGGCGTCACGCCCTGATGGGGTGCGAAATCGACGCCCGGACGGCTGGAGCTGGCGAAGTGCTCGGTTGAGAGTGAAAACTTCGCCGGCTTGCCGCCGATCGGGTTCTCGATGCGAATCGTCTGGGTGATCGGCTCGCGGCGGCAAAAATCGAAGGCGTAGAGCAGGAAGCGCTGCGAGAACGGCGTCTCGAGCATCGGGCTCTCGTTGAGCCTGTCGAGCGCGATGTGCATCAGGCCGGAGTCGCTGATCGCATAGAGGCTGCGGCCGTTTTCGGCTGGGACGATGCGACCGACGATGCGCTCGGCGGTCCGGAACCGTTGCCGCACGTACAGGTTGTCGGAGTCCATCAGCAGCAACTGGCCGAATCGGGGTGACTCGGGCGAGTCGCCCACACCGAAGACGGTGTCGATAAACGATCCGTAGACCGTCTGAATGTTGCTGTCGATGCCGGCGCCGCCGATGAAGCTCGGGTTGTCCGACGGCGCCTCGGCGGTGTCGGCGATCACGCGCAGGTCGTTGGTCATCAGCAGTTGGCCGACCATGAAGTAGGCGCCGTCCCGACCCGCGGAGACCTGATTGAAGGTCGGCTCGTTGACGAGCGTATCCCTGGCGCGAAACGTCAGCGAGCCGACGGGCTGACGAATCTGGTAGGAGAAAACCACCTCTTCGCCCACGCCGAAGATCCAGCGACGGTCGGCCGAGGCGTGCAGGTTGACCTCGCTGAGCTCGCGCGTGAATTGCGGCGGGGGAACCGGCAGATCAACGTCGGTCACCGACAAGTCCGTGGCGAAGATCATCCGCGAGGAGCCGTCAACCGGGTCGAGCAGATGCAGCGCGCTGGCCGCGCCGTCCCCGCCGGTGGTCACCACCAGCGCCTTGTTGTCGATCCCGAACTCAACGGCGACGGGAACGCGGTCAAAGGGTACAACCCGCCGGTCGCTGGGATCGTTCAGGTTGATGATGGTGACGCCGGAGAGTTGCGAGACGCCGGACATCACCGGCTGGTTGGTCACCACCATCCAGCGACCGTCGCCGGAGACTGCCATGCCGGAGGTCCCCGATGGGATCGGACTGGTGGCGAACGAGCTCAGACGGGTGAGAGTCGACATCGAGACGACTTCGACGCGCCCGCCGGTAAAGTTGGCTGCGTAGAGCAAGCCGCGGGATTCATCAACGAAAAGCTCGTTGATCTGGCCGGGCAGGGGGACGACTTGACCAACGGCGTTGAGCCCGTCGAGCTGTGCCACGGCGCGCCCGGCCCCGGTCGACGCCCAGACCGCCAGGCACAACGTCAGAATCAGTTTTCTCACCAGGGACTGTCTTTGCATTTCTCTTTCTCACTCCATCCGGCGGCTGTCCGCGTTCACGACTCCCTCCCGCCGACTGCGAGGGACGGGCGCGCCGGGGGAGCACTTGCGGGCCATGCCGCGATTGTCTTGTCCTGCCGGCCGCGAAACCGGCTTGGGCGCGAGGCGGGCGAGTTGCACAGCACTTCCGTTGCGGCCCCCCGCCCGCGCGCACTCTCAAGGAGTCGGGTACAGACCTCCGACTACTGGGCGCGCTGCCGACGGCGCATCATAATCAGCGCCAACAGCACCAACGCCAACACGCCACAAATGATTCGAACCATACTGGGATCCACGGCTATTTATCCTCCTGTTTGCTTACGTCTCTCTCGGGTTAACTGCCCATGATCCGAGGCAGAAAGTCGCGCATCACGCGGACCAACATCGGGCCCGCCGTGACGAAAAACAGCGATGGCCGATCAGCGGCGCACCCGGCCGCGACTGGCGCCGCTCGGAATCAAGCTGCCGCCCGGTGGGATACGCAGTCAGATCCTCGCTGAGCTGAAAGGCCCCGCCGCGCGCCGTCCCCTCCTGGAAAGCCCGCGACAGGCCCCGATCAGGGCGGATCATCAACGCCGCCAATGCTCGACTGCTCATTGCACTCCCTCCGTGGCGTGGCTCGCCCGCATCATTCGGCTCGGCGCGATCATTCGGCTCCGCACGCTACTTCTTGCGCCCTTCGTACTCGGAATCCTCGGCAATCGGCGGCAGGAACGGCACTGGCATCGCCATGTCCGGATGCGGCTCGCCCGCCTCGATCAGCTCCGGAAACTCCGGCGTCACGATCACCAGCAACTCGGTGGCGTTCTTGTTGCGCGAGCGGCTCTTGAACAGCTCGCCCAACAGCGGGATGCTCGACAGCCCCGGAATGCGGTTGAGGTTCTCCACCGTGCGGTTGTCAATCAGACCGCCGATCACGAAGCTCTGTCCCGGCATCAGCTCCACATCCGTGGAAACCCGGCGGGTCGACAAAGCGGGGATCACGAAGCCCGACAGCGTGACGGCGTTGGCGAAGTCCAGTGCGCTGACCTCCGGCTCAACGTGCATCTGGATCGAGCCGCGCGGCGTGAATACGGGCAAAAAGCCGATGCGGATGCCGAACTCGCGGAACTGCACCATCACCGCGCCCGCGGTCGCGCCGCCTTGCACGATCGGCACCGGAAACTCGCCGCCGACCAGCAGATCGGCCTGTTTGCCCGACGTTGTGATCAGGTTGGGCTCGGCGAGGAGCTCGGCCACGGCGCGCGTTTGCAGCGCCTTGACCGCCGCCGCCAGGTTCAGGTCGGGGCGAATGGCGAAGATGTTGAGCGCGTCCGTGAGCGTGAAGCTACTTTGGGAACCGCTGAGCTGGGCCGGAATCGTGCCTTGGATCGAGGGCGGCTGCGCGTTGCCGAACTGCTGCGTCGTCACCGAACCGATCGTGTTCGTCGCGCCGGTTGAGATCAGGCTCAGCCCGAACTCCGCGATCGCCGTGCGCTGCACTTCCAAAAAGCGAACCTTCAGCATGATCTGCCGCTCGGCCGCCGGAATCGGCAGCTCCAGGTTGCTGATCACGCCAGCCGCGCCAAGCCCCTGCAGCGCGGCGAGCACGCGCTCCTCCACGTCCGGACCCGAGACCCTGCCGTTGACGGTGATCACGCCTTGCGTCTGCATCACGCGCAGGCTCTCTCCGGGGAAGGCCGCTCGCAGGTGGTCCTGAATCGCCCGCAGATTAGGCCCCACGGTGATCGTGAAGAAGTTCCGGTCGCCCGAGCGCGACCACAGCACCAGCGTTGTCAGGCCTTCGGCCTTGGCGTTGATGAGCACTTCGCGCGTCGAGATCGCGATCGCGTCGGCAATGGTCTCATCGGTGATCGCCACCCGCTGGATCTCATCGGGGATGTCGAGCACGATGGACTTGCCCACCGTGAGCGGGATCTCATCGCCCGTCGGCGAGGCTTGGCTCGGCTCCGCCGCCCCAGCCGCGGCCGTCATGACCACCGCCAGGGCGATCGCCGGGCCCAGGGTTCGAAATCGTTGTGCAAGCTTGGGGGACAGGGTCATGGGTGCACCTAGAGGGACAAAGTAGAAAACTTTAGTTTTCGGCGGCGCGTTCAATTTCTTCGACCGAACGCCTATTCCCGCGAATCATCTCAATCTGATAGATCGGCGGAGGCAGCGGTTCCATTACAACCACCGGTACAACCACCGGTACAACCACCGGCTCCGGACGCGGCCGAGGACCGGCGGCCGTCATCTGCCGCGGCGCCGGTATCTCCGGCAAAACCTTCCCGAAAAGGTCCCTCGACGTCTTCGCGGCCCGCTCCCGCGCCGTCGTTTCCTGGTCCTTTGGATTGCGCAGCGCCAGTTGAATGCGGCCTTCTTGCGTGGCCAGCGTCAGCAGCTCGGCGTCCTCGGGGGTGAGCAGCATGTTCAGAACCGGCACGTTCTCGGGCGGCCCTTTGGCGCTGGGCTGTTGGCGATGACCGCTGGAGACCACCGTCACGTTCTCCAGCACGGTGGTCGTCAGGCGCTCGCCGCCGCCGGACGGCATCGCCGGCAATAGAACGTCCACATGCGAACCAGGCAGGATAAAGCCGGAAACGCCGCTGACCTGATTGATGGCGATCGCAACGGCGCGATAGCCCGCCGGGATGGTCGGAGCCAGCCCAAAGCCGACTCCCTTTTCGGTCACGCGAGCCGCCGTCGCCGGCTCGTTGGACAGCATCGCCTGGGTCGCCGAACGGTCCACGACGTCCTCGATGTTCTGAAAACCGCCCTGGGGGTAACCCTGCTCGAGAACCTCCACGACAGTGACCTCGTCGGCGGTGAGCTGCGCGCCCAACCGCAGGTCCGTGCGGGCCGCCACCACAGTCTTGGCGGCGACATCCGGACCGGCGGGCCGCCGACCGACCGTGATCTGATAGAAGACCGCCGTGATGACCAGGGCCCCCAGGATGGCCGCCATCACCACCGTCAACAGACGCTTGTCCATAGCTTGTCCTCACTCAAGAAAGAAAGCAACACGCCCAGGCTGATCGCCGGTGCGTAGGGGATGAACGCCTTGCGGTCGACTTCGCCTTCCGCCGGCTTCCCGCCTCGCGCGGCCCGCCAGAGCTTTTTTCCCGCCAGATAGCCGAGAGCGATCAGGCCCCCGACAAGGGCCGCCATCAAGGCGGCCGTGATCGTCTGCCCGCTGCCCAGAATGGCGCCGAAACCGGCCATCAACTTCACGTCTCCGCCACCCATGCCGCCAAGCAGGAAAAAGATGAAAAACGCGAAAAATCCGATGACCGCGCCCAATAGCGAATCGCCCGCGCCCGTCCACCCGCCGTGCCAGGCGTGCAGCGCAAGACCGCCGGCCAGCGCGCTGAGCGAGGTGAGGTTGGAGACGCGCCGCCGCCACAGGTCCTCGACCGTCGCCGCCACCGCCACCGCCACGCTAAACCACAAAAACCACATCTTGGTCTGGCTCTTCCCTCTCGCTTCCAGTTCGCCGAATCAGCCTATTTCCGCTTGCGCGGATCGTGACATTCACATTGAAATCCAGCGCCCGTCACCGAGACGTTGACGGAACCCTGCGATTCCCCGCGTTTCCTTACTTAAGGCGCCCTAAGAGGATCGCCCCGGGCTCCCAAATTGCCGACTCGGGCCGCGTTCGGCGGGTCGACGCCGGCGACGGGCCGATGGCGCTCAAACAGCAGCGCCTGGCCGTCGTCATAGACCACCCGCCAGTCCGACCGCTCCTTGACGACCGCAGCCAACGACCACTCCACCGGCAGCAATAGCGCGTCAAATTCGTAACGGTCCAAACGGCTTTCCCAATCCCACTTGGAGCCCATCAACGCCAGATAGTCGTCGCGAACCTGCGGCGCGTAGAAATCGCTGCGGCCGTCAATGAAGACCTTGAAGCGCGGGTACAAACGGTAGATGAGATAGTCGCCCCACTGATCCGTCGTCAGCACGCGCTTGCCCTCCAGGCGCTCCCCGAGGGCGTCGCAGGCCGCCGCCGGGAACCGCACGTCGGGGAACTGGGCCCGCTCGGCCGGCCGCTCGGAACGGACCTGCAAGACCACGAAAACCACCCCCAGGGCCACAACCGGCAGCCAGCCAAAAAACCATCCCGCCTTGGCGGGTCGGCCGGCGCGGCTGCCGCCGTAGTCGGCCGCCACCTCGTCGAGCGTGTCCAGCCAACTCCAACCGCGCCGACGGCCCTGCTCCATCAACAGCGTCAGCTCGCGCGCCAAGAACGGCGCCGCGATCAGCATGAACAGCGGCACATGCCGTACTGAAGTCAGCGCCGCATGCGCCCAGGCGACGACCAGCAACGGCCAAGCGATCTCCCCGCGTCCGATCGCCCGTCCGCAGGCCACCGCCCCCAGCAGCAACGCCGCCTCAAACACCCGCATGTTTTCCTTGCGGAAATTCGGCGACTGGAACTCCTGCACGTGCTCCAAAATAAAGTCCGACTGCAAGTAGGAGACGATGTGCGCGTGGAGCTGAAAGGTCCACGGATTGAGCAGCGTCGCCGCCAGACACAGCCCCAGCAGCGCCCCGTAGCGCAACAGCCCGGACGGCGGGATGCGCCTCTGGGCTGACCGGGCGAAGAAGTATTGCTCCGCCCCCACGCCCGCGGCGAAGATCCCGATCGTCACCAATTGCGCGACAAAGCCCCCGTGAACGTTCACCCAGATCGCGGCCATCGGAACCAATAGCCAGACCCGCCACGTGGGGTTGCGGCGATCCGCCTCCAGCAGCCAGACCGTGGCCAGGAAAAAGCCCCACGTAAACATGTGTGGCCGCGCCAGCCAGTGCATGGTGGAGACCGAGCAGGTCAGCATGGTGGCGAAAATGGCCACGAACAGATTTGCGCCCAGCCACAACTGAAAACGCAGCAGCGCCGCGGCGGTGGCGGCGATCACGCCGCCGGCCAGCAGCGCCACCCCTTCCAGGCCGTTGAGCCGGTGCGCCAGCCCCAGCGCCACGTCCGCCAGCCACTCCCAGGCGAACCATTCAACGCCTTCCATCGTGAACGAGAACGGGTCGGTCGCCGGTAGGCGGCCGGTGGCGAGAATCTGCTCGCCCACTTTGATGTGCCAGCCCGTATCGCCGTCGGCCAACAAGGTTTGCGAGCCGATTCCAACGACAAACATCCAGCCCAATACGGCTGCAAATACCCAATCGGAGAGCGACGGCAGCCAGCGGCTCAGCTCATCGCCTTCGGCGAGGGCGCCGCCCTCGCGTTCCGTCCGCAATTCGCTCTGGCGAAGCGCGGGTGTGGTATCGATCGACATGAAGAAAGTTCTAGTACGGCGTGAAGAGCTAAAGCCGCCAGCCTATTGCGGGCCCTGGGACAAGTATCGTAAAATGTTGTAAAATAGGGGTTAAACGAGAGCACCTAGGGGTCATATTCAAACAACCTAGTACTCTGGTGCGCGGGGTCGCAGGATGGCTGCTAGTCCGACGGCGGCCTGGGGGAATCGCCAGGCCCACGGCGGGCGGCGAGACGCTCCTGCTTGGCGCGAGCCCACCGCGCGCCTTCCAGCGCGAAGATGCGAACGGCTCCATCCCGGCTCGAAAATACCGCGGGCAGACCGTCGAGCAGCTCACCGACCCGCGCGGCGGTGGTTTCGGGATCGTTGCCCAGGCTGAAGTCGTCCGGCGCCGTCAACCAGTAGCGGGCCTCCAACGCAAACGCCGTATCGGCCAGCCGGTCCAGGCCGGCCTGAAAGACGGCCATGTCCTGCCTGAAGAACGCCTCGGTGGTCAGCGAGACCGGCCGCATGCCGCGTCGGCCCGCGTAGAGATACAACGAGGCGTCCTCGTCGCTGATGACCACCGCCTCGGGTTCGGCGTTCGCGGCTAGCCAAGCGTAGGCCTCCAGCTTGGCCGGCGCGAGCGCGGCGCGCTCGGCGATCGACCGGGCCAGTCCGCGCGGGGTCTCCCAGACCGAACGATACGCGCCTAGAACCGCCAGCCCCAGCAGCGCCGCGGCCATCGCGGCGCCGACCAAGCGATCCGCCGCCGGCCCCTGGCGCCACGCCTGGCTCAGTTGCGTCGCGATCGCCCGGAGCTGCTCGGATGCGCCGACCAGCAGCAGCAGGCCGAAAGGCAAACCGAACCGCGCCATCAGCGGATAGTTCCACGGCAGAATAATCGGCAGATAGAAGATTCCCGCCAGATGCAGCGGGTGCAGCCCCGCCCGCCGCGCTCGCCTCACCACGCCGGCCACGATGCCGAACGACAGCGTGATGGCGACCGATTGCAGCCACATCGGCGCGAAGCCCTCGGCGCGCAGCAGGAAGATGGAGCTCGCCGGGTGTTTGAGAAGCTCCGTGAAATTGAAGGACGCCTGGCTAAGGAAGACGTCCCAGCTCGGCGCCGAGAGGCGCCAGAACTCCGTGTAGCTGAAGTAATAGAGCAGGTTCTGACGAAAGCCCTCCCAGCTCTCCGCCGCCGCTGGCAAGGTCATACGACCGAACACACCCGCCATGCCTAGTGCGACGGGCACCGCGCCGCTCAGCGCCGCGGTCGCCGCCGCCGGCCGGCCGCGCCACAGAGCCGTCGCCGCCACGCCCGCGACAAAGGCCACGCCCACGGTCCGAGTTAGGCAGGCGAGCCAGAGCAGCAACACCGCGCCGGCCCAGCCCCACAACCGCGGTCCTGCCTGGGCGCCGCGCCGGAACGACTCATGCGCCAGCGCCGTCGCGCCCACCGCCAAAGCGGCGAAGACCACGTCGCTGCCCAACACGTTGGAGTAATGGACAAAGTACGGGTTCAGCACGGCCAGCGCCGCCAGAAATAGCGCCTCGCCGCGTCCCGAACCCAACTGCCGCGCCGCAACAACGAAGACGACGGCGGCGCCTACGCCGAACAACAGCGTCAGCGCCCAGGCCCACTCCAGATTGGCCGGAAACTCGGGCGCCGCGAGCCAGACAGCGGACAACAGCAGCGGATACAGCGGCGGGTACTTCGTCTGCGGCGGCGAGCCCGGCAGGCTTGGCGTGGTCAGTCCTTCCCCGCTCGCCAGCGCCTTGGCCGTCGCGAAGTACAGCGCATCGTCGTGCATGGAACCGAACAGCGCCTCTGGCGCCCGCCGCGCCGCCGCCGTTGCGATGAAGACCGCAACCAGCAAGACGACGCCCCACGAAAACACGCCGCCGGAAATCAGCGAGGGTTGATCGGCTGCGCGCCAAGCTGGAGGATTCCGCATTCTCGCCCAGTGGGCCGACCCTGCTAGATGAAGCGCGGGTCGGATTCTCCGGCCGCCAGCATCGACAGCTTATCTTCCATATCGGAGGAAAGGCCGCGAATCCTGCGCCCACGCAATGCCAACTCACAGCGGTCCACATGGTCGCCTTATTGGACGACTCGAAAACGCAGGTAACCGATCAACCGCATCGCGGAGTTGCTACCCTGGAACGTACGCCTCGACGCAGCGCCGGCGGCTCCGCCGGTCTGAGCGCGACCACTCTGAAACGGCTACGTATCGGCCCAGACCTGCGTGGACACTTACGCCCTCATTCAACCTCGGCAGGTCAAGACGCTCGTCACCGAACGCTTACGGAAGCCTGATGGAACCGCACATCCAACGACTGTTCGACGCTCGCGACTCCGCCGACCGCGATGCAGCCTACAACGCGCTGGTCGAGTTGTTTGCGATGACGGAAAAGCCCGTCCCGTGGGCCTACGACGTCTGGGAGCGGTTGGTCCTGGACCTGCGCGACAAGGACGGGGCCAAGCGTTCTTTCTCCGCGCAGATGCTGACGCGGCTGGCCGTCAGCGACCCCAAAGGCCGAATTTTTGCCGACTTCCCGGCGATTGCGGCTGTGATGCGCGATGAGAAGTTCGTCACCGCCCGGCACACGCTGGAGTCGCTGTGGCGGGTCGGATTGGCAGGCCCGGACCGCGCGGCGTTGGTCGTTGCGGCGCTGGAGGAGCGGTTTCAGGAGTGCTCCGCCGAGAAGAACGCCTCGCTGGTGCGGACGGACGTGCTGACCTGCTTGGCGCGGCTGGCAAACGCAGTCGGCGACGACGGCCTGGAAGCCCCCGCCGAGGCGCTCATGGCTTTAGAACCAGACGAAAAGGCCCGCA
>CAYOPA010000089.1:0-14158 GCA_964405625.1 uncultured Bryobacterales bacterium | reverse complement strand
CATCACCAGCGTGTTCGACTGGTGCCCGATCGGCGTTAGAAAGGCGCTCGACGCCCCGATCGCCACCGCCATCAAGAAGGGGTCCGAGGAGACTGCCAGCCCGTCGGCGATTGCTATGGCGATCGGCGCCATCAACACCGCCACCGCCGCGTTGTTGACGACATTGGAGAGCGCCAGCGTCGTCAGCAGGGTCAGGATCAGCGTCCCCGCCGGCGGCATCCCGCCGCCCACACGCAACAGCAGCGCGGCCAGCCAAGCCGAGCCGCCCGTCGTCTCCAGCGCGCCGCCCACCGGGATCAAGGCCGCCAGCAGCACGATCACCGGCCAGTCCACGCTGCCGTAGGCCTCGCTCAACGACACGAACCGCCCCAGCACCATCACCGCGCTGCTCGCCACGAACGCCACTTCCACCGGCAGCAACCCGGCAATGCTGGCCGCCACTCCCGCGCCAAAGATCGCCAGCGCCAGCAGCACTCGGCGCGGCTGTCCGATCCGCAGGTCGCGCTCGGCCAGCGGCAGGCAACCCAATTGCGCCATCGCATCGTCCAGGTTCGCCCGCGGGCCTTGTAGCAACAACACGTCGCCGGCTTGGAAGCGAATATTCGCCAGCCGCCGGCTGATGCGGCGTCCCTGCCGCGCCACCGCCAGCAGGTTCACTCCATAGCGATTCCGCAGCCGCAGCCAAGCGGCCGTTCTGCGCTCGATGAGCGAGTCCGGCCGCACAATCGCCTCCACGACGGAGACCTCGTCGGATTGCAGATCCTTCTCGGTGGCGTCGCCCCGGCCGCTGAGCTCCAGGCCGCCCTTGTCGATCAGCGATTTGACCGCATCGGGCTCGCCTTCCACGATCAAGCTGTCATCCTCGCGCAACGTCTCCCATGCTGAGGGCACGAGCGTCCGGTGCTCGCCGCGGCCGATGCGGGCGACGGTCAGGCCGTCCTCAAGAGCATTCTCCAGCTCGCGGATGGTCTTGCCAATCCATTTCGATTTGCCCTTCACGCGGAGCTCGGTGGTGTACTCTTTCACACGAAACATGTCGTCGCGAGAAGAGGAGCCCTTCCTTTGGGGGACCAGTCGCCAGCCGACCACCCCCACAAAGAGCACCCCCAGCGCCGTGACGGCCAGCCCAACCGGCGCAAAATCGAACATGCGAAACGGCTCGGCGCCATGCTCCATCCTCGCCGCCGAGATGATCAGGTTCGGAGGGGTGCCGATCAATGTCGTGAGACCGCCCAGCAGCGAGCCGAATGCCAGCGGCATCAATAGGAGTGACGGTGATTTTCCGCTCTTGCGCGCCATCTGAATGGCTACCGGCAGTAACAACGCCAGCGCGCCGACGTTGTTCATGAACCCGGACAGCAATGCCACGACCAAGGCCAGTAACGAAACCTGCAACGTCGTGTTGCCGCCGGCTCGCAATAGGAGCTTGGCAATCACGTCCACCACGCCGGCGTTGCGCAGGCCGCGGCTGAGGATCAGCACCGCCGCCACCGTCACCACCGCCGGATGCCCAAAGCCGGAGAAGACGGCGCCCGGCGGCGTGAGGCCGGCCATGGCGACCGCCAGCAGGGCCGCCAGTGCGACCAGGTCGTAGCGCCATCGCCCCCACACGAACAGGACGAGCGCCAGCCCCAGCACGGCGAAAACGTAGCCGGCCTCCCAACTCATAGAAATCCGTCCGAAAACGGCGTGCGGTTTTGGGCGGGCTTCCGCCCGCCCCTACGTTTGAGCTCGTTCACGCCTTCACCAGCGGCTCTTCAGGGTCGATCAAGAACCACATTACCGCGCCGGCAAAGTAAACCACGACCGCCGTGGCGAACATCGCGTTGAATGATCCGAACGTCTGCTGCAGCCAGGCCGCGGAGATTGGCGACAGCATCGCCGACAGGCTGGACGCGGTGTTCATAAAGCCCGTGGTGGCGCCGCCCGAGTGCCGGCCCACATCCACGCAAGTGGCCCAAGCGACCGGCAGGGTCAGGTCCTGGGCCCCTTGGGCGAACGCCAGCCACAGCACGGCGGCGAGAGGATCATGCGTCACCGTGGCGCCGGCAAAGCCCGCCGAGGCCAGCAGAAAGCCGCCGACGCCCACGATGCGGCGTCCCCAGCGCAGGCTGCCCGTTCGCCGCACCAGCCAGTCCGAAAGCGCCCCGCCCGCCAGGCAGCCAGCGGCCCCTGCAAACAGCGGCAGGGCGGAATAAACGCCGGAGCGCTCCAGCGTCAGGCCGTACTCGTCCATCAGGTACGTGGGCAGCCAGGTCACAAAAAAGAAAAAGCCGTACGCCGAGCAAAAATACATCCCGAACAGCGCCCACATATTGCGGCTGCGAAAGATCGTAATCAGCGGCACGGGTTTCTGCGGACCGCTTTGCAGGTCCAGGCGGCCCGCTTCAATCTCAGCGAGCTCGGCCGCGCCCACGCCGGGGTGCTCGGCGGGCTCGTCTCGGTACCAGCGCCAAAACAGCCAACACCACACCAGGCCCACCGCGCCGAACACAAAGAAGGTCTCGCGCCAGCCGATCGTCGTAATCATGAAGACGGCCAGCGGCGGCGCCAGCGAGCCGCCCAGCCGGGCCCCCATCCACATCACCCCGGTCGTCCGGCCGCGCTCGGAGACCGGAAACCAGCGCGCCAGCGCCCGCGCCAAGGTGGGAAAAGCCCCCGCTTCAGCCGCTCCAAATACGAACCGCACCGCCAGCAGGCTCCCGTAGCCGCGCACCATCCCTGTCAGCGCCGTGCAGACAGACCAGCCGCCGACAATGCGCGTCAGCAGGGTGCGCTGCCCGGCGCGGTCGCCCCACCAGCCCATCGGAATCTCAAAAGCTCCATACGCCAGGGCGAAGATGCTGAATACGTAACCCATCTGCGTGGTCGATAGGTTCAGCTCGGCGGTGATCGACGGCGCCGCCGCCGAGATGCAGACGCGATCGAGATAAGTAATGAAAGCCGCGGCAAACGCGAACAGCAGCACGATGCGGCGAGCCTGCGTTCGGCGGGGCGGGGCGGCGGCTTCAGTCACGGCGGGAATTGTAGCGCCGTTGCGTCCGGCTCCGCTCTGCGCGAAACTGTTCGCCAAGATGCGCAGAGTTATCTTGTGTCTGACGGCGCTGCTGACCGCTTGCGGCGGCGGCCCTTCCCCGGATGCGGCCGAGCCGCCGCACCCGAACGTCCTGTTCGTCCTGCTCGATGACGTGCGGTTCGACGATCTGGGCTACACCGGGCACCCGTTTGTCCAAACACTCCACTTTGACCGCATCGCCCACGAGGGCATGGTCTTCCACAACGCCTTCGCCGCCACGCCGCTGTGCTCGCCAAACCGGGCGTCGATCCTGACCGGCCATTACGCCCACAAACACGGCATCATCGACAACGTCGATCGCAGCGAGCAGAGCCACGGCCTCAGAACTTTTCCGATGTTGATGCAGCAGGCCGGCTACGACACCGCCTTCGTCGGCAAGTGGCACATGGGCGTGGACGATTCCGCCCGGCCCGGCTTTGACGAGTGGCTCAGCATCAGAGGCCAGGGACGCTATTTCGACCCCGAGGTGAACGACAACGGCGAATCGAAGACGATCGAGGGCTACGCCAGCGATATCTTCTCCGAGCGCGCCGCCGACTTCATCCGCCGTCCGCGCAACAAGCCCTTCCTGGTCTACCTCTCCCACAAGGCCGTCCACCCGAACATTTTTCAGTTGGCCGACGGCTCCGTCGAATTCATGCCCGAGGACCACGGATTCACCCCGCCCAAACGCATGTTGCACCTTTATGAGGGCATGAAGCCCCCCCGGCGCCCCAGCGCCAAGACGTACGGCCGGGACAAGAAGGCCCTGATGCGCAGGATTCCCGGTCTGCCGGACCTGGGACCTGAGACCGCCACCCCCGACGACGTCATCTTGAACCGCCTACGGATGCTCACGGCCGCCGACGAAGGCTTCGCCAAGGTCCTGCGGGCGCTGGAGGATACCGGGACCCTCGACAAAACCGTCGTCGTGCTGACCAGCGACCACGGCTACTTCTACGGCGAGCACGGCCTGTTTGAAGAGCGCCGTCTGGCCTACGAGGAGATCGCCCGGACGCCGCTGGCCATCCGCTACCCCAAGGTCTTCAAGCCCGGATCAGAATCCGACGCATTCGTCGTCAGCACGGACCTGGCGCCGACGGTTCTCGACCTGGCCGGCGTCTCCGTTCCGGACGACTTCCACGGCCGCTCGCTGACGCCGCTGGCTTCCATGACAGCCGACCGCATCCCCGAGGGGTGGCGCGATTCCGTCCTGATTGAGTACTACTCCGACAAAGTCTGGCCGCGGCTGGTGAAGATGGGCTACCAGGCGGTCAGAACCCAGGAGTGGAAGCTGATCCACTACACCGAGCTCGAAGGCATGGACGAGCTCTACGATCTGCGGCACGACCCCTACGAGCAGAAGAACCTGATCGACTCTCCCGAGGCCGCTCCACGCAAGGCGCAGCTTCAGGAGGAGCTCGTCAAGCTGCTCGGCGAGACCGGCGGCGAGCTCGCCCGTCCGTTCTGACATCCGCGGTCTGGAGTTTCCACATTTCGCTCAAGCCCCCGGCCGCTTCATGTGGCGCACGGCTTCGCCGTGCAGTCGGGCCTGCGGCCCGACAATTTTGTCTGACTGGCCTTGGCGGAGGCCGCCGCGGCCCGCTACTGCCGCTTCTTGACGTAGTTTGGGTCCATCACCGGCTGCGACGCCGCTTCTTCATCATCCAGATTCAGCGGCGCCCGGCTGATGTTAAAGATATCGGTCCCAGGCGGCGACTGATCCAGCAGCTCATTCACCCGGCCGTTGAGCGACGTCAGGAACGCGATCAAGTTCTTGCGCTCGTCCGGCGTAAGAGCAAAGGGCTCGACTTCGGCCGTGAGGCCCTCGGGAGCGCTGCCGCCGCGTTGGTAGTGGTCCAGCACCGCGTCGATCTTGAGCATCTCGCCGTTGTGCATATAGGAGTAGCGGCGCATCACGTCGCGCAGGCTCTGTGTCTTGTACTTGGTGCCGGGCGGATTGTCGCCGCCGGTTTCCACGACGCCGGTGTAGTGCTTTTGGTGATCGGTGAGCAGCGGCCCGTTGTGGCAACGGATGCAGCCGGCCTTGCCCGTGAAGAGCGCCATCCCCTGCTTGGCCGCCGGTGACAGCGCCTCTTCATCGCCCATCAAGTAGCGGTCCAGATCGCTGTCATAGGAAACCAGCGTCCGCTCGTAGCTGGCGATCGCCTTTCCGATCAGCTCAAACGTGATCGGCTCGCCGGGAAACGCCCGCTCAAAGGCCTGCTGATAGCCGGGATGCCCGGCCAAGCGGCGGACCGCCTCCTCGGGCTTGAGGTCCATCTCAAAAGGGTTCTCAAGCGGCTTGGGCGCCGCGTCCTCCAGCGTCTTCTCGCGGCCGTCGAAAAACATTGACTGCTGCCAGCCGACGTTGAGCAGCGCCGGCGTCTTGCGGCGCAGCTCGGATTCGTTCAAGCCCCAAGCGCGAGAGAATCCGTCGGTAAAGTACAGCTTCGGGTTGTGGCAAGTGGAGCAGCTTCGCCGAAAGTTTCCTGACAGAATATTGTCAAAGAAAAGCTGCTTGCCCAGCTCGATCTTTTCCAGAGTCGGAGGATTGTTCTCCGGGAACGGCGGAGCGCCGTGCAACGGCTCCAGGCGGGGCTGGTCGCCGCCGGCCGCGGCCAGGGCGGAGAGCAACATCAGCAGCAGCGCTCGTCGATAGGCCATGGTATGTTCCCGTTGCTGGTGAGTGTAGCAGGGCTTCGCGGAGATGTTGAGCTATCCTCGGCAAATGCGGCCTAGGGCTCTGATTCTGACTTGCCTGCTTGGCGCGCCCCTGGTCGCCCAGCAACCCTACGACCTGCTCATCCGCAACGCTCGCATCGTCGACGGCGCCGGCAACCCCTGGTATCGCGGAGACATCGCCGTGCGGGGCGACTCCATCGCCGCCATCGGCCGCAACCTGCCGGGACGGGCGACGAAGACCATCGACGCCGG
This sequence comes from uncultured Bryobacterales bacterium, assembly GCA_964405625.1. Lineage (GTDB taxonomy): Bacteria > Acidobacteriota > Terriglobia > Bryobacterales > UBA6623 > RI-231. The sequence goes on along the minus strand of CAYOPA010000089.1, from coordinate 8,166 downwards.
GGGAAAGATCGTCGCGCCGGGCTTTATCGACATCCACAACCACTCCCGCGAAGCCGTTTTCGACCGGCCCGACGCCGAAAACCAGCTTCGCCAGGGCGTAACCACGATCATCGAGGGCAACGACGGCGGCGGCGCCCTGCCGCTGGCGCCGCACTTCGAGCAACTGCGCGGCACGCCGCTGGGCGTCAACTACGCCAGCTTCGTGGGCCACAACACAGTCAGACGGGAAGTGGTCGGCCTCGACGACCGCCACGCCACGGTCGACGAGCTGGCCCGCATGCGCGCCCTGGTCGAACAGGGCATGCTCGACGGCGCCATGGGCTTGAGCACCGGCCTGTTCTACACGCCGGGGACGTTCGCGCCGACCGAGGAGGTCATCGAGCTCGCCAAGGTCGCCGCCAAGTACGGCGGGATGCACATCTCGCACATTCGCGACGAGGGCGACGAGGTGATCGAAGCCTCCGCCGAGACCATCCGCATCGGCGAGGAAGGCGGCCTGCCAACCCAGCTCACCCACCACAAGGCGATGGGCCGCAACAACTGGGGCAAGAGCGAGACGACCCTGCGCATGGCGGACGAAGCCCGCGCCCGCGGCGTGGACGTGACTCTCGATCAGTACCCCTACGTCGCCTCGCAGACTGGCAGCCTGGCGCTGTTTCCCGCCTGGGCGCTGGCCGGCGGACGCGACGCCGCCCTGGAGCGCTTGCAGGCGCCCCAGCAGCGCCAAAAGATCAAGGACGTAATCTCCTGGAAGATCGAGTTCAACCGCGGCGGCGGAGACCCGAAAAACATCCAGTTCTCCAGTTGCGCCAACCAGCCCGAGCTGGCCGGCAAGACCCTCGCCGACGCCACGCGCGAGCGCGGCCGGGAAGTGACGTTCGAAAACGCCGCCGAGACGGCCATCGAGATCGAGATCGCCGGCGGCTGCTCGAACGTCTATCACTCCATGAGCGAGGACGACGTGGCCCGCATCATGCGGCATCCGGCGACGATGATCGCCTCCGACGGCGGCATCCGCCGCATGGGGGACGGCGTGCCCCATCCTCGCAGCTACGGAACCTTCGCCCGTGTGCTGGGACGCTACGTGCGCGAGCTGGGCGTGATCGGATTGGAGGACGCCGTCCGCAAGATGACCTCGCTGCCGGCGGGCCGCTTGCAGCTCTGGGACCGCGGCCTGCTGCGGCCCGGGATGAAGGCCGACATCGTGATCTTCGACCCCGCAACGGTCCGGGAACGCGCCGACTTCGGCGATCCGCACCAGCTCGCCGAGGGTTTTTCGTATCTAATCGTCAACGGCGAGGTGGTCATTGACGACGGCAAGATGACCGACGCACGCCCCGGTCGGGTCCTGCTGGGGCCGGGGGCGGATGTCGAGCTACCGCAGCCGAGCGGCCTCGTGCAGCAACAGTTCCCATAGCCGCTCCACGTGGCGCTGCTCGGTTAGCAGATTTCCGATGGCGATGCGGATGGTGTAGCGGCCGTGCACGCGCGTCGGCGAGAGGAAAAACTCGCCGGAGTCATTCACGGCTTCGAGAAATTGTTCGTTGAGGGCGTCGGCCGCCTCGGGATCCGACCCGGCCGGCTCGTAGCGCAGGCAGATCAGCGAAAACAGGGTCGGCGCCGTGCGCTGAAACTCCGGGTGGGCGTCGATTTTTTCCGCCAGCTCGCGCGTCCAACGGAGCTGCTCGCGGAAGATCGCGCGGTAGCCCTCCAGCCCGAAATGGCGCATCAGCAGCCACAGCTTGAGCGCCCGAAAACGCCGCCCCAGCGGGATGGAGTACTCCATGAAGTTGACGGCGCGCGGGTCCTGGGCCGTGCGCAGGTAGTCCGGCGTCATGCCTAGCGCGCGGCGAAACTCTTCCGGCCGGGCGGTGTACAACGCCGAGCAGCCCATCGGCGCCCACATCCACTTGTGGGGGTTCACCAGAAACGAATCGGCCCGTTCGACGCCGCGAAAGTGCTCGGCGAGCTCCGGCAGCATCGCGCAGGGGCCGGCGTAGGCGGCGTCGACGTGCAACCACAGGCCGCGCCGCTCGCAGATATCGGCGATGCGGTCCACCGGGTCGACGCTGGCGACTGAGGTCGTGCCGATGGTCGCGCCGACGGCGATCGGCCGCAGCCCGTCCGCCAAATCCCGCTCGATCGCGGCTTCAAGGGCGTCGGGCCGCATCCGAAACTCGGCGTCGGTTTCGATCTTGCGGCAGGCGTCGCGGCCCTGGCCGAGCGCCAGCATGGTCTTCTCGATCGACATGTGGGCGTGCTCGGAGGCGTACATCACCACCCGGTCGAGGCTGAAGGCGCGACCAATCTCCTCATCGGCGCGGCGGGCGGCCTCGCGGGCGGCGATCACGGCGTGCAGCGAGGCCTCCGACGCCGTCTCGTGGAGAATCCCAAACCACTCGGCCGGCAGGTTCAGCCATTGCCCCAGCCATCGCAAGCTGACCTGCTCCAGCTCAGCCAGCGCGGGCGAGGCTTTCCAGAGCAGGCCAACATTGTTGAGCCCGGCGGCGAGGGCTTCAGCCAAAGCGCCGGCGGCCGAGCCTCCGGCGGCGAAGTAGGCCATGAAGCCGGGATGGCGCCAGGCGACCGCGTGGGGCTCGATCAGGCTGCGAAAGTCGTCGAAAATGGCCTCGAACGGCTCGCCCAACTCGGGCGCACGGGCAGGCAACTTGTCGATCAGCTCGCCCGGCTTGACGTTGGGCAGCACGGACCGCTCCTCCAGACCGGCCTGATAGTCGGCCAGCCAGTCGATGACGTCGTGGCCGGCGCGGCGGAAATCCTCCGGAGACATGGCTTCAGCATATCCCCGCGCGCGGCGGGCGGTAGAGTAAGGGCGTGGATTGGCTGATTCTGGCGGGAGCGGGGGCGCTGGCGTGGCTGGCCTGGAAGTATCCGGGCCGGCAATGCCGCGGCGCGTTCTGCGAGCCTAAGCCGCCGGCTCGTCGTCGACCTGGATCTGGTCCGGCGGAACGGTGACGATCCGGCCGTCGCGCTGAGTGACGATCGGGTTGCCGAGAGCCTTGTGGATGCGCAGCTCGCGCCGGACGGCTTTCTGGAAGAGCCTCTCGAGCTCTTCATAGTCAGGCTCGCGACCGTCGAGGATCTCCTCAACCGGCGCGGCCGAGGAATTCGTTCCATTCTTGTGCATGGTGGATGACTCCTACCTCCTCTCCCCGGCCCTGAGCCAAAACGACCGTCTTCCCGCTGGAGTTATCATACACGGTCCAATTTGTCGCCAGCCGGCGGTACAGCGTGAAGAAGTTCTGGATGCCACGGCGGTAGCGGCGCTCCACCGTCTCCGGGTCCACGTAGTGACCTCCGCGACGCACCCTGGCAGCCACGCGGCCGCTCGACAGCTCCGGGCTGGCCACCCAAACGAAATGCAAGGCGATCCGGTATCCCGACTTGGCCAGCCCTTCCAGCCAGCGCGCATACGACCGACTCGACAACGTCGTCTCGAAGGCGAAATCCCGTCGCGCAGCCGAAAGCTCCTTGAGCCGGGTCAGCATCAAGCGGCCCGCTTCGATGGCCATCGACTCCGGATCGTAGGCCGACAGACCGCGAGCTATGGTGTCGGCGTTCACAAAGTCCGGGATGCTGAAGCGCTGCAACAGCTCCGGCGCCAGCGTCGACTTGCCGGCGCCGTTCGGCCCGGCCAAAATCACGATCTGCGGTTCCTTCTCCGGCATCGCTCCCGCAATCCTATCGTCACATCCGCGCTGATACAATAAGCGCCACAACAGCCATGGGTATTCTCAATTTTCTCCGAGGCGAGCTGCTCGAAATCATCGAGTGGACGGACGACTCCCGCGACATCCTCTCCTGGCGCTTCCCCGACGAGGACAAGGCGATCAAGAACGGCGCCCAGCTCATCGTGCGCGAGTCTCAGTCCGTGCAGCTCATCTACGTGGGCGAGTTCGGCGACCAGTTCGGCCCCGGCAAGCATACTCTGGCGACCGAAAATATTCCGATCCTCACGCGCCTCAAATCGTGGAAATACGGCCTGCAGTCCCCCTTCAAGGTGGACGTCTACTTCGTCACCACGCGGCTGTTCACCGGCAACAAGTGGGGCACCTCAAACCCCATCATGATGCGCGACGCCGACTTCGGCATTGTGCGGGCGCGGGCCTTTGGGACGTTCGATTTCCGGATCGTCGACGTCAAGACCTTCCTGCGGGAAGTGGCCGGATCGGACCACACCTTCCGGCTCGATGAGTTCTCCGAGACGATGCGCTCGCGGATTGTGAGCGTCTTCTCCGAGGCGCTGGCGACCTCGCAGATCCCCGTGCTCGACGTGGCCATGAAGTACAGCGAGCTCGGCGGCGCCCTGCTGCCGCTGATCAACCCGGTGATGATGACGAAATACGGGCTGGAAGTCACCAGCTTTATCGTCGAAAATGTCTCGCTGCCCAAGGAGGTCGAGGAGGCGATTGACAAGCGCAGCTCGATGGCGGCCGTCGGCAACCTCAACGACTACGTCAAGTTCCAGATGGCGCAGGGCATGGGCCAGGGCGGCGGAGGCGGCGCGGGCGGCATGGCCACCGAGATGGCCGTGGGTCTGGCTATGGCCCAGCAGATGATGCAGCAGCACGGCGGCGCCCTCGGCGGGCAGGCGACTCCGGCGCCGCCGGTCGGCACCTGCAGCCCCAGCCGCCGCGGCGACCGGCCTGCCGGAGATGCTGACGCCGGCGCAGGTGGCCGAAGCGCTCGGCGTATCCGAAGCCGACGTATTGGCCAGCGTGGAGGCTGGAGACTTGGCCGCGCGCCGCATCGGCTCGGCCGTCCGCATCCGCCGGGCCGACCTCGACGCCTTCCTCAACGGCTGACGATGAGCGGGATGCGCCGATGCGTTGACCGCAACCGCGTGGCGCGCGGCTCCAGCCGAGCCGCGTCGTCGCCTATCGACGACGTTCTCGCAACTGATATCGGGAGCGGCCGGTGAGCGATCAGCCCCACGATCCGCCTCCGCCCATCGAGGCGATCCGCAACGCAATCTGTCCGGCCTGCAGCGGCCAAGCTGTCTGGACGCCGGCCAAGCAGGCCCTCGTCTGCCCCTATTGCGGCACCGAAGCGCCGCTGGAGCTGAACGCTGCGACCGGCCAAATCGAGGAGATCGACCTCGTCAAGACGCTGCGCGAGATGCCCGAAGAGCTGCGCGGCTGGCGGGCCGACACCAAGTCCGTCCAATGCCGAAGCTGCCATGCCGTCAGCGTGTTCGACGCGGCGAAGGTGGCGAAGAATTGCGATTTTTGCGGCTCGCCCTCGCTGGTGGACTATCAAGAGCTCCAGTCGCCGATCCGGCCGCAGAGCCTGCTGCCGTTCAAGGTCGACCAGACCCGCGTTCGCGAGCAGATTCGCAAGTGGTACGCCTCCAAGTGGTTGGCGCCGGGCAAGCTTAAGTCCAAAGCGCTGGTGGACACGGTGCACGGCGTCTACCTGCTTTATTGGACCTTTGACGCCAAGGTCTCGGCCCGCTGGACGGCCGATTCCGGCACGTACTACTACACCACCCAGACCTACCGCGACTCGCAAGGTCGGATGCAGACGCGCCAGGTCCAAAACGTCCGTTGGACGCCGGCTTCGGGCCGTGTCGAGCATTTTTTTGACGACGAGCCCATCCCCGGCACACAGGGCGTCCACATGGATCTGCTGCGGGCGGTCGAGCCGTTTCCCACCACCGACCTGGTTCCGTATCAGACCGCCTTTCTGTCGGGCTTTGTAGTGGAGCACTACCAGGTGGTGCTGATCGACGCCGCCCGGCAGGGCCGGCAGCAGATGGACGCCAAGCTGCGCCAAATTTGCGCCTCGCAGGTGCCAGGGGACACACACCGCAACCTGCAAGTTCAAGCGCAGTACGCCGGCGAGACTTTTAAGCACATCCTCGTGCCGGTGTGGCTGCTGGTCTATAATTACGGGCCGAAGGCGTTCCAGGTGGTGGTGAACGGCTATACGGGCCAAATCGCCGGGGAGTATCCCAAGAGTTTCTGGAAAATCTTCTTCCTGGTGATTTTGGCGATACTCGTCATCGGGACCATCGCGTACTTTTCCGAGTAGCCGCCGGCGAGCCGGACAACTGTGCCGTTTCCAACCATCTTGGCGGCGGCCCCGGCGGTGACGAGGTAGGCTGGAAACGGACCCGTTCCAGTGCTTCGATCGTTACTCCAAGACATCATCGCGACGGCCCCGTACAGCGGCAGGAGCGGGTTCCCGCTGCTGTCCCGAATCAGCCGCGATGTCACAGCCGTCGACGAGCTCGAGGATGTGATCGAAATCTTGGACCGCGCCAAGCCGGAGCTCTTCACTCTTCTGCGGAAGGGCTTTCCCACGCCCGCCGCGCAGGCGCTAACCGTGAGGGTTCTGAATGTCTTCCTGTCGCGGTTTCATCTTCGTTCACGCAGGGCCTCCGTCGTCTCCCGTCCGATCGGCCTCGTTGTCGACCCCTCGAACACTTGCAGACTGGCGTGTCCGGGGTGCGTTCATTCGGCTCACTCCGAACAGCGCCAGACGTTTGACTGGCAGAACGGCACGATGTCGCAATCCCGCTTTTCCGACCTCATGAGACGCTTCGGCCCCCATGCGGTTTGCGTCTACTTCTGCAATTATGGCGAGCCCTTGCTCAACCTCAGCACCCCGAGCCTGATTCGCGAGGCGAAGCGCCACCTCCTGACAACGATGCTGTCGACGAGCCTGTCCGTCAAGCGTTTCGACGCGCAAGCGTACGTCGAAGCCGGCCTCGATCTCATGGTGCTTTCCATTGACGGCGCCACGCAGGCGACCTACGAGCAATTTCGGCGGAACGGAGAGCTGGCGCTCGTGCTGCGGAACCTCCAAGACCTTGTCGCGGCGAAGCAGCGCCTTGGCAAGCTCACCCCAATCCTGTCATGGAACTTCCTGGCGTTTGAGCACAACGCGCACGAGATTTCCGCCGCTAAGGCGCTCGCCGGAGCGATGGGCGTCGATCTGTTCCGTGTAGTCGAGCCGTTTGATGTCACTTGGGATGATCCCGCGATTCGCCCGGCGGCCGTCCAGCCCGGTGTGCACCATCTCAAGTGGTTTAGTGGAGCGGGCCGAGCGGAGAATTGGAACCCATTCCCCGACGGCCTCGCGGTGGAAGCAATAGCCAACGCGTTCGAGCAGCCATGGGACCCGCCGTCAGGCGACGAAGCCGCCCGCGGTTCGTCCGGACACACCTGCCATTGGCTTTACAAGAACATGGTGATGGACGCCAACGGGAGAATCCTGCCTTGCTGTGGCGCGCCAACGAAAGATCGCGACCTCGTGTTTGACAGCTTCAGCGAGGATGGCGATCCTTTCAATTCGCCCAAATACAAGGCGGCCCGGGCCCACTTCAAGGGCCAGCCAGGCTCGTCGGATGGAGGTCCATTCTGCACGAAGTGCGACTGGGACCAGACGACAGCCAACATTGACGGCCCGGAGATCGAACGGCACTTTCGCGCGGCGGACGGCGCGTTTTTTGATCGAGCCAGCCGGCGTCTACTGTCGAGCTGGTGATTTTGGCGATCCTCGTGGTTCGGATAATCGTCTAGGAAAGCCAACGAGCCGCCCGGCTTTAGCCCAAGTTTCGCGATTCGCCGGTGTGAGAGGAGCTAAGTTGCTTGTTTGCAGTGCTGGTCATGAAAAGGTCGGCACTACGGGGATCGGGATTGGAGGTCGTGGATGCGGGGCGGGGGCTGAGTTGGCAGGCGCGGGTTAAGCTGGTTGAGCAGCAACTCGACGTCGGCGTCGGGCTCGGTGTAGCGGCTTAGCCGTATCTCGCGGTCGTCGGTGGTGGGCAGGTGGACGTCGATCATCACGATCGTGGAGAGCTTCTCCGAAATGGCTCTCGCCGTCAGGCCTCCGGCGTGGCGGCGCGCCAGGTTCGTCAGCGTCGCGTGCGGGCAGTAGGCCAGAAAGCTGACGAAGATGTGCGCTTCGATGCGCTTGTTGTGTTGGTGATACACCGGCCGGAGGGCGAGCTCGCTCTTGAGCTCTTTGCAGGCTTGCTCGATTCTCGGCGGCAGTAGATAGAGGCCCTCGCGGCGGATCGCATGGCGGAGCTTGCCGCGGTCAAGCTGGTAGTTGAAGGTGGCCGGCGTCACCACCAGCGCCACGACCACCTGCGTGCAGTCGGGACGATGATCGCGGCTGTAGCCGAAGCGCCGCTTG
>CAYOPA010000088.1:0-14195 GCA_964405625.1 uncultured Bryobacterales bacterium | reverse complement strand
TCGCGGGCGGCTGGTTCGACTACGACAACGACGGTTGGCTGGACCTGTTCGTGACGACCTACTTGGAGTGGGACCCGGACACAGCGCCTGTTTGCCGCGACGAACGCAGCGGCGTCCGCACCTATTGCCACCCCAAGTTCTTTGCGCCGACGCCCAATCAGCTTTTCCGAAACCGGGGGGACGGGACTTTTGAGGATGTTTCGGCCGCCGCCGGCATCGCCCGGCGCCCCGGCAAGGGGATGTCCGTCGCCTTGGCCGATGTCAATGGGAACGGTTTTCTCGATGTGTTCGTGCCGAATGATGTTGTTCCCAACCACCTGTTCCTCAACAACGGCGCCGGTTTATTTGAAGAGTCGGGGCTGAGCGCGGGGGTGGCGTTGAAGGACGACGGGCAAGCGGTTTCCGCGATGGGCGCGGCTTTTGGCGATGTCGACGGCGACGGCAAGGAGGATCTGTTCTTCACGGCTCTGCCGGGCGAGACCTTTCCGCACTTTCGCAATGAGGGGTCCGGGCTCTTCCTGGATGGAACCTACCCCAGCGGCATCGGCGCGCTCAGCCGTCGCTACGGAGGCTGGGGGATCGCCGTGGCGGACTTGAACAACGACGGAGCGCCGGACGTGATGACCGCCAACTCGCACGTCATGGACAACGCCGAGCGGTTTTCGAGCGAGGTCTACCGTCAGCCGAACACGATTTGGCTGAATCGCGGCGACGGGACGTTCGTGGCGCCTGACGCTCCCAGCGGGTTGGAGGACCGGGTCGCGGCGCATCGCGGCCTGGTCGTCGCCGATCTCGATGGAGACGGCCGGTTGGACGCCGTGGTCACGGTGCTGGGCGACCGCCCGGAGCTGTGGCGCAATCAGACGGAGTCGGCCGGCTGCTGGCTTGCCGTGCGGCCGCGGGGAGTGGCGGGCAATCGCGACGGGATCGGGGCCGTTGTCAGCATTGCGGGGCGTTCCCAGCGGTACACGACCGCCGCCGGGTACGCTTCGTCGAACGCGTCCCCGCTGCATTTCGCCCTCAAGGGCTGCGATGCGCCTCCAACGGTCGAAGTCCGTTGGCCGGACGGCCGTGTAACGCACTCGCAGGCGCGTGAGCTGAATCAAGTGTTTGTAGTGGAAGAGCCGGGGCGGGCTGATGAGTAGGAGTCCTTGGCTGATCTGCCTTATCGCCGTCATGGCGACGGCCGGCCGGCCGGCCGCCGGGCAATCCTATATCGGGGCCGAGCGCTGCGCCGCGTGCCATGCCGAGATTGCGGCGGTTCACCGGCTGACCGCCCATGCGCAGGCGCTGCGCCGGCCCCACGAGCATCCGTTGGAGGAGCAAATGGCGGCCGCTCCGCCCGTCACCCGGCCGCCGGGGGTCGAGTTCTTATTCTCGAAGGCCAACGGACGGCTGCGCGTGAGGGCGGAGTCGGATGAGGAGGTGATGGAGATGGATCTGGACTGGGCTTTTGGAGCCGGCAGTCAGGGCGTCACCTTCGCGACGCGCGGCAACGAGCTGTGGTATCTGGAGCACGCCATGAGCTACTTTCCGGCGGACGGCGTCTACGACCGCACGCCCGGACACGAGCACGAGGCGTCCACGCTGACGGAGGCGGTGGGGATTTTGTACCCCGTGGACGACCCGGAGCAGGGCATCCAGCGATGCTTTGAGTGCCACTCCAGCGGTCCCGTCTCGGTGACCGCGACCGGAATTGAGGTCGCCGAGCAGGGCGTGCAGTGCGAGTCTTGCCACGGCCCTGGCGGCGGCCACGCGACGGCTGCGGCGTCAGGGGAGCTCGTCGCTGCTCGCAAGGAGATCGTCAACCCCAGCAAGCTGGATGCACGGGGACTGAGTGAGATGTGCGGCCGTTGTCACCGCCCGCCTGGGTCCGCCGAGGCCGGGTTTGACACCGAGGACCCCTGGAACGTGCGCCACGCGCCGCCCTATCTGCTACGCAGCAAGTGCTTCACGCGAGGCGACGGGGCGCTATCCTGCCTGAGCTGCCATCCGCCGCATGAGCCACTGCGGCAGGAGGCCGCGGCGTCGTACACGGACCGCTGCATTGGATGCCACGCCGCGCCGAAGCACACAACGGAAGTTGAAGCGAGCTCAGCCGAGTGCGTCGACTGTCACATGCCGAAGGTCCGGCCCCACCCCCGACTGGCGTTTACTAACCATTGGATTGGGGTGTACGCCCCCGGCCGGACCCTGAAGCCGCAGGCTGACTGGATCCCTTGATTTATGGGGTACCGGAGCCCCCTAAATATATACCGATTATGTTCGCATCGCCAATCAATGACACCGCTACTTAGTGTTTCATTCTCGATAATTGATTGCGTTTCTGGCTTATGCTTGTTAGAATTGCCTGGGTCACAGCGGCGCGGGGCTGCCGTTCTTGGGGAGAGCTGTAGCCGAAGTCGCTTGGGTTAAACACAAAGAGGTTAGGAGTCAACATGATCTCGAAACGACTTGCATTTGTCTTGCTTGCAGGCGTCCTGGTCGCTTGTGGTCCGCTATTCGCACAGGGCGACCGCGGCACGATCACCGGGACAATCACCGACAGCGGCGGCGGCGCCATTGTCGGAGCCGACGTAACGATCACGCACACGGGCACGAACGCGGTAACCCGCGCGTCCACCAATCAAAACGGCGCATACCGTATCCTCAGCCTTCCGGTGGGGAACTACTCGCTGAACGCCACGTCGCCCGGGTTTCAGACCCACGTGCGCCCGAACATCCTGGTGCAGGTCAACCAAACCACGACCGTCGATGTGGCGCTGGAGGTTGGCGCCGTAACGGAAACCATTACCGTTGAAGCCAGCGCCGTGCCCTTGATCCAGACGGAGAGCTCCGACGTCGGCATGGTGATCGAATCCAAGAGATTCCTCGACCTGCCGCTCGCTTTGGGCGGCGGCATTCGGAACCCCTCCAGCTTCATCAAGCTCTCGCCCGGCGTCGATCCGCGCAGCACGTGGAACAAGTCGATCAGCGGCGGCGGGTCGTTCCAGGATCAGACCTACTACGACGGCATCGCTCTCAGCCGCGGCGATTTGTCCAACGACGGCGAGGTGAACCCGTCGGTCGACGCTATTGGCGAATTCAAGCTGATCACGAACAACTACTCAGCCGAGTATTCGAAGGCGATGGGCGGCATCACGTCGTTCACGATGAAGAGCGGTACGAACGAGCTCCACGGAACGGCGTTCCACTTCCTGCGCAACGACAAGCTGGACGCCAGCGGCTTCTTCTCGCCGACGCGCGTGCCGACGCAGCAGAACGAATGGGGTTCACGGCGGGGGCGCCGGTGATCCTGCCCGGCTACAACGGCAAGAACCGCACGTTCTGGTTCTTTTCGTTTGACCAGTTCTATCGCCGCGGCGGACAGCTCGGCGGTTTGCACACGCTGCCCACGGCGCAGATGCAACGGGGCGACTTCGGCGAGCTCCCGCGCACGCTTTACGATCCGGCCACGAGCCGGACCGGCCCAGGCGGCATCGTCCGCGACCCGTTCCCGAACCAGATAATTCCGCAAAGCCGCTTTAGCTCGGTTTCGGCGAGTATGCTGCAGTTCCACCCCACCCCGGCGTTGCCCGGCGTGGTCAACAACAATCCCGAGCCGCTGAGCAGCCCCTTTGCCGACCAGCGCACCTGGGGCTTCAAGCTCGATCACATCATCTCCGACAAGCATCGCCTTAGCGGCATGTACAACAGCACGGATCGTCCGCGCCGATTGAGCGTGGAAGGTCGCGTGATCGCCGTGGGCGATGAGACGGCGTTGTCGAGCTTCAACGACCAACGCGTTGGCACCAAGGTTGCGCGCATCAACCTGAACAGCACGCTGAGCCCGACGTGGCTCAACCACCTTGGCCTGGGCTACGGACTGTTTCACAATCCCAATCAGTCGATCGCTTTCGGTCAGGGCTGGACCCAACCCAACGGCGGCCGGTTGGGATTGACAGGCCTCCAGTTCGACATGTTCCCGCGCGTGACGTTCGCCACCGATGGCTACGCCAGCTACGGGCACGCAACCGCCTCGGACAACCGCTTCCACACGTTCACGCTGATGGATACGGTGAGCGTGATCAAGGGCAATCACACCATCAAGTTTGGCGGCGAGGTGGAGGGCCACCGGGACAACTACCGTAACTTCGGCAATGGCGCGGGCACGTTCCAGTTCCGGCGCGACACGACTGGGCTGCCCGGTACGGCCAACAGCGGCGATGCTTTCGGCGCGTTCTTGCTCGGAGAGACCTTCAGTTCCAGCGCCTTCTTCCGCGATTCCATCCCGGGCGGCCGTTACACCAACACCGGCGTCTTCATTGACGACCAGTGGCGCGTGAACGACCGGCTGACCCTGAACATGGGCTTCCGGTGGGAGATGATCGTACCGCACAGCGATCCGGTGGGCCGCCTCTCCTACATGGATATCGGGGTGAACAATCCGAGCGCGGGCAACTTGCCGGGCGCCATGGTTTACGGCGGCGCGGAGGGCTTCGGCAACCGCTTCCTGGACATCCTGAAGTGGAACCCCGCTCCGCGATTTGGTTTCGCCTACAAGTTGGGTAACGACATGGTGGTGCGCGGCGGCGTTGGAATTTTCAACTCCAACTACATCAACCAGGGCCTGGGCCTGCCGCAATTCGGCTTCGGCACGACGGCGTCGTTCGTCAGCGGCGATGGCGGCATCACCCCGGCGTTCAACTGGGACAACGGCTTTCCGCAGGACTTCCGGCGGCCTCCGATCACCGAGATCGACGCCGCCAACGGCCAGAACGTGACGGCCGTGCTGCCGTCGGATTTCACGCTGCCCCGGAAGCTTCAGTGGAACCTGCTGATTGAGAAGCAGTTCGGCAGCGACCTGTCGTTGAGCTTCGGCTACGTGGCCAACAAGGGCACATATTTGTACGAGCAACAGCAGATCAACCAGATTCCGGATGGGGCGACGCAGCGGCCCGTGAACGTGTTGCGGGCGCCGATCAACTCGCCGCTGGCTTTGGCCAACGGTGTGGTGGAACCGTTTGCCGGCTTCGCCGAGCTTTGGGGCGGCCGCGCGACGGTCGCGCAGGCGCTGCGGCCCTTCCCGCAGTTCGGCAACGTCGGCATTTACGGCTCGACCTACGGAAACTCCAACTACCACTCGTTCCAGCACAAGTTGGACAAGCGGTACCGGGGCGGATTGAGCGGAACTCTGGCCTACACATGGTCCAAGTTCCTCACCGACGCGCGGCAGTTCGACGGCCTGTCGGGGCAGCAGAATCAGTATCTGCGCGAGAAGTCCTACCACCCGACGGACCTGACGCACATCCTCACGTTCAGCATGTTGTACGAGATGCCGTTTGGCCAGAACAAACGGTTCCTCAGCGAAGCGCGGGGCGTGGCGGGTAAGCTAGTTGAGGGTTGGCAGATCTCCGCCGTGAACAGCTACAGCAGCGGCACGCGGCTGCCCGTCATCACGAACAACCCGCTGCCGTTCTTCAACTTGGCCTTGCGGCCCAACCTGGTCTCTGAAGACATCCGGTCGAACGTTCCGATGGGCTCGTTTGATCCGGCGACGGACGTTTACCTGAACCGGGCGGCGTTTGCGCAGCCGGGGGCCGGGCAGTACGGCAACGCCCCGCGTTACCTGACCCAACGCGGGCCGATGCGCTCGGACGAATCGATGGGCATCTTCAAGAACACCAGAATCAACGAGCGGATTACCCACCAGTTTCGGATGGAAGTGGTCAATCCCCTGAACCGGGTCGTTTTCGGCAACCCGATTACGAACTTCGCGGCGGGCAACTTCGGCCAGATCGCCAGCACGCAGGTTTCGCCTCGGAACGTTCAGTTCGGCATGAAGCTGATCTGGTAACCAACAATCGGTAACCCCAACCACCGGGCGGCGCGCTCACGAGCGCGCCGCCCGGTGTCGTTTTAGCGAATTGACCGTCGGGTGAACCCGGCGGCTCATTCTGACCGCGGAGGCGCCTGCGCCAAATTGCGGGGCTGCGTTGCCTTGCCGTACCCTATGGCGGGTCTCCCCGATGTTTCAGTGGATCAAGAAGCTGCACATCTACGCCGGGCTGCTGGCGTTTTCGGCCGTGTTCGTGTGGGGGGTGACGGGAATATACGCTGTGTTTCTGCCGGGGCCGGGCGGCTATGAGCCGCCGCCGGTCTCGGAGACGCGGGAGATCCCTTTGCCGGCGCCCGGCGATCTCGACGACAAGGCGCTGGCGAAGCATATCTACGACAGCATTGACATCCCGCTGCGCGGCGGGCATTACAACATCCGCCGCGACGAGGACGCCAATCTGGCGTTCTTTGTCTTTACCGCCAGCGGGCGGCGGGACATCACCTACCTGGAGGAGCGCGGCGTGGTCCGGATGGACGTGCGCCAGAACAATGTCGCGGACTTTCTTTCCACAATGCACACAGCGCACTCGCGGCGCGGCCCCCGGACATTGCCGGCGCGAATGTGGGGCTACTACAACGAGTTTTCAACTTGGGCGTTTCTCTTTATGACCGTGTCAGGCCTCTATATGTGGCTGGAGACGCGGCCGGGGATGCGTTGGGCGCAGGCGACCGTCGGCGTGGCGACGGTGGGGTCGCTGGCGTTGTGGTTGGCCACGAGGTGATGCGATGTTCCGGCTGATGCGCAATATTCACCTTTGGCTGGGGCTGGCGTTCGTCGTGATGGCGATGATTTTTGCGCTGAGCTCGCTGTTTGTGATCTACCGGCCCTGGCTTCCGGACGAGGTGGCCGAGACGAACCGCACGCTGCGGATCTCGCCGGAAAGCGCCGCGCCGCCGCGGGAGCTGGCGCGGGAGCTGATCCGGAACCATGGGCTCAAGGGCGAGCTGCTCGGCGTGGAGGAGACGGCGGAGGCTTTCAAGTTTCGGGTTTATAGACCCGGAACCGAGCATCGCGTGGAATACGATCGGGCGACGGGCGAGACGCGGATTCAGGACCGGCAATGGCAGGCGGGCCAGACGCTGTTGCAGATCCACGTGACGCACGGCTTCTGGCATGAGTCGGCGACGGCTTGGATCTGGGCGCTGCTGTCGTTTTTGTCGTCGGTGGGGCTGTTGCTGTTGGGGGCGAGCGGGATCTATTTATGGTTCGCGCACCACAAGGAGCGGGTGATAGGCGGGGTGTTGCTGGCGCTCGGCTTGGGCTGGGGGTTGGCGACGCTGGTGCTGACGCGGATGGTGTCGTAGTGCTGGCTTTGGGGGCGCGGGTCCGAACCCCCACACATTCGTGCGGGGTTAAGTTGGGCGCCGAATCGAAGCTTGGCCCCACACTGACGTGTGGGGTTCGGTTGCGCTTGACCAGGGCGCTGGGTTCGCCTATGCTGGTCGGGAGGCGAACAAACGGTGAACCTGCCCCTGCTCGACTTTGGCGATCCGCGCGGAGACAAGGCGATCACCGTCGCCCGCAATCCTCTTGTGCGCACGGACGCCTCGCTGGAGCGCGTGGTCGAGACCTTTGAGGCGATGCGGCGGGCCGAGGAGTCGCCCATCACCGCCATCCGTCACGTGCCGGCGCGCGAGGGCGAGTTTGTTGAGATTGCGGAGAGCGTGGACGAGCGGCTGCGGAAGGTGCTCGCCGGGCGCGGCGTGGAGAAGCTCTATTCGCACCAGGGCCTGGCGTTCGACGCTGTCACCGAGGGGCGCAATGTGGTGGTGGTGACGCCGACGGCTTCGGGCAAGTCGCTCTGCTACAACCTGCCGGTGCTAAACACGCTGCTGACCGATCCGCACGCCACGGCCCTGTATCTGTTTCCCACCAAGGCGCTCAGCGAGGATCAGCTCGGTAGCTTCCATGGCATGGTGGAGGCGATGGGCGCAGACATCAAGGCTTTCACCTATGATGGTGACACGCCTTCGGACGCCCGGCGGCAGGTGCGCCGTCGGGCTAACGTGGTGCTGACCAACCCGGACATGCTGCACGCCGGGGTGTTGCCGCACCATACGAAGTGGGCGCGGTTTTTCGAGAAGTTGCGCTACATCGTCATCGACGAGCTGCACACTTACCGCGGCGTCTTCGGCTCGCATCTGGCGAATGTGCTGCGGCGGCTGCGGCGGATCGCGTCGTTCTATGGGGCGAAGCCGCAGTTCATCGCCTGCTCGGCGACCATCGCCAACCCCAAGGAGCTGGCCGAGGCGCTGACGGAGGAGCCGTTCGAGGCGATCGACCGCAACGGAGCGCCAGCGGGCGAGAAATATTTCATTTGCTACAACCCGCCGGTGGTCAACCGCCAGCTTGGGATCCGGCGCAGTTATATCAACGAAGCGCGGCGCATGGCGCAGGTCTTTTTGGATCGCGGGCGCCAGACGTTGGTGTTTGCCAACAACCGGCTGGCGATGGAGATTCTGGTTCGGTACTTGAAGGACACGTATGAGCGCTCCGGGGGGCCGGCGGAGGCGATTCGCGGCTATCGCGGCGGCTATCTGCCCAAGGAGCGGCGCGAAATTGAGCGGCAATTGCGCGAGGGCGAGGTGCTGGGCGTGGTGGCGACGAATGCGCTGGAGCTCGGCGTGGATATCGGCTCGCTGGACGCCTGCGTGCTGGCCGGTTACCCGGGCTCGATCGCTTCGACGTGGCAACGGGCGGGGCGCGCCGGGCGACGGCAGTCGGCGTCGCTGACGGTGCTGGTGGCGTCGTCGGCGCCGCTGGACCAGTACATCATTGAGCACCCGGAGTATTTTTTCGAGACGCCGCCGGAGCGGGCCGCGATCAACCCTGACAACCTGGAAATTCTGATCGCGCACCTGAAATGCGCGGTGTTTGAATTGCCCGTGCATGACGGAGACAAGTTCGGGCCGCATGAGACGGACGAGCTGATGAAGTTTCTGAAGGATGTCGGCGTGGTGCATCACTCCGGCGGGGCCTGGAATTGGACGTCGGAGTCCTATCCGGCCGATGCGATCAGCCTGCGGTCGATCTCCTCGGATAACTTTGTGGTGGTGGATCAAACGGGTGAGACGCGGGTGATCGGGGAGGTCGCTTTCACGGCGGCGCTGACGACGCTGCATGAGAAAGCGATCTACCTGCACGAGGGCAAAATGTTTCACGTGAAACATTTCGACTACGACCAGCGCAAGGCGTACGTGGAGCAGGTGGAGTGCGACTACTACACGGATGCGATTGATTACACGCAAGTTAAGATCCTGGAGTCGTTTGACGATCGGTCGCTGGGGCCGTTGATCGCCAACCACGGAGAGGTGCGGCTGAACCGCCAGATCGTCGGATTCAAGAAGATCAAGTTTTATACGAATGAGAATGTTGGCGCCGGGGATTTGCAGTTGCCCGAGCAGGAGTGGCATACAACGGCGTTCTGGTTGCGGTTTCCGGCGGAGTATTTGTCAACATTGGCGGATTTTTCACCGACCGAGCGGCAGAACGGCGTGGTGGGCTTGGGGAATGTGTTGCGGACAATCGGTGCGGTGCTGCTGATGAGCGATGTGCGGGATTTGGGGTTGGCGGTGACGGGCGACGAGCCGGACGAGCGGGGGGTGTTTGAGCCGGACCTGTTTCTCTACGACAACTTTCCGGGCGGGATCGGGCAGAGCGAGCCGCTGTTCCGGCTGCGGGAAGAGCTGATGGGCAAGGCGGCGGAGCTGATGGAGGGATGCTCGTGCGAGACGGGTTGCCCGAGCTGCGTGGGGCCGCCAGGCGAGGTGGGGGACCGGGCGAAGGAAGCGGCTTTGGTGCTGGCGGGGGCTGTTAGAGGGACCAGAGACCAAGTGGCAGGGACCAGCGAGGCGCCGCCGGTTCACGGTTAACTGCTCACGATCCATGACACCCATAACCAGAGCTGATATTGACCGGCTGCGGCGCCGTATTGAGCGTATCGAAGGCGGACGCATGGAGCCCCTGCCCCTTGCGGGGCGCCCGACGTACGAGGCTGATGAGGTTCCGGAGAGATATGAGGCTGAGCGGGTATTGGACGGCGTGGAGCGGGAGAACGAGCACGGTCGGTACTTTGTGCAGGAGCGATTTTTTCCGCTGCACAAGCTGCACGGCGGGTTTGAGATTTCGCGGCTGAACGAGATGCCCGGCGGCTGGCTGGAGGGGATCTCCAAGGGCTCGATCGAGGCTTGCGACCCCTCGCGCTGGGTGTTTCTCGATACGGAGACGACCGGGTTGGCCGGCGGGACGGGGACGTGCGCGTTTCTGGTCGGCGTGGGGACGATTGAGCCCGAGGGCTTTCGGGTGCGGCTGTTCTTCATGCGCGATTACGACGAAGAGGCCGCCATGCTGCACGGGTTGACCGAGCTGCTGGACGGCTATCAGGTGCTAGTCACCTACAACGGCAAGAGTTATGACGCGCCGCTGCTGGAGACGCGCTACCGGCTACGGCGGCTGCCGATGCCGCTGGAGCGGCTGGACCACCTGGACCTGCTGCACGGGGCGCGCTCGCTGTTCAAGCTGCGCATGGAGAGCTGCCGGCTGACGCACCTGGAGCGCGAGATTCTGGGCATGGAGCGGCAGGGGGACGTGGCGGGCGAGCTGATTCCCTACCTCTACTTTGAGTATTTGCGGACGAAGCAGGCGTTCAAGTTGGCGCCGCTGTTTCACCACAACGTGATGGATATTGTGTCGCTGGCGTGTCTGACGCGGGTGGTGTTGCCGGCGTTCGCCGAGCCGGAGGCGGCGGATTTGCGTCACGGGCAGGACTTGCTGGGGCTGGCGCGGTGGCTGCGGCGGGCCAAGCAGACGGATTCGGCGGCGGCGCTGTACCGCCGGGCGATCCAGGCCGGGATGTACGACCACGAGGTTTTCCAGGCGCTGTGGGAGCAGGCCCTGGTGGAGAAGAAGCGCGGATACCACGAGGCCAAGGCTGAGATTTTAGAGGACTTGGCGGGGTCGCCGAACGAGTTTCGGCCGGCGGCGTGCGAGGAGCTCGCCAAGCACCATGAGCGGATCACGAAGGATTTTGCGAGAGCGCTGGAGCTGACGGTGCGGGCGTTGTCGATGGGGCCGAGCGAGGGGCTGGAGCGGCGGCGGGCGCGGTTGGAGAAGCGGCTGGAGAAGGCGGCGGCCAGCCGAGCCTCACTTCTCGGATAAACAAGGCTGTTAACGTCCGCCGCTTCCCCCGCCAAGACGGCCCTCGACCCTGCCGGCGACCGTCGCGTCTACTTCACCGGAGACGGCATCCCGCTCACGCCGCGACAGTGGGCCGCCCTCATCTCGCACTACATGGACGGCTTCGAGGAGCGCTATCAAGCCGCGGTCGACAACACCGAGAAGCTGTGGGCCAAGCTCGACGCTCACCCCAACTTCCGCGTCGAAAAGATCCCCAATGGAACGAACATCATCGCGCTGCACGTGAAGGGCGACCCGAAGAAGCTCGGCGCCAACCTGGCGAAGGCGGGCGTGACCATTTCAACCGGCGGCTCGTCGAGCGCGGACGGATGGACGCGCTTTTTGCCGCGGGTGGACGAGACGTCGAATCGGCGCGCCGCCGACGAGCTCGCGACGCTGTTCACCAAAGGCCTCGACGCATATCGGCTTGTTTCAGGCGCCTCGCTATGGCTTCCAAGAGTAGTAGCCTTCCTGGTCCTGCGGCAGCTTCTGCTTGACGCTGGAGCGCCAGTCGTCCAGCGGCGGAGCGCCGTTTTCTTCAAAGAACCGATTCAGGCGGCCGCGGAGCCGCGCGGCCTGTTCGCGATAGGGGCCGAAGCCGATGCGGTTGATGCGCTCGTCGGGGTCGTCCTCGAGGTCAAAGAGCTCGCTGGGCCAACCGTCGGCGCGCTCAACGAGCTTGAGGTTCTCGGTGCGGATGGAACGCACGTAGCCGAATTCGAAATAGAGCTCGGTCGGCCAAGCCGGGTTTTCGCCACGCAGGAAGGCGGCGTAGCTGCGGCCGACCCGCTGCCGGTCGGGCTCGGCTTCGATGCCGAGGTAGTCCAGCAAAGTAGGGAAGAAGTCGTAGCTGGAAACCATCGGCGCCACCCGCTTGCCGGCCGGAATGCGGCCCGGGTGCGACCAGATGAGCGGGACCTGGATCGACTCCTCGTACATATTGAACGGGATGGTCCCGTTGCCCTTGCCCCAAAACCCGTGGTGGCCGCAGTTGTAGCCGTGGTCGGCGGTAAAGATGATGACGGTGTTGTCGGCGACGCCGAGCTCTTCGAGCTTGGCGACCACCAGCCCGACGTTGGCGTCCAAAGCGGCGACCAGCGCCGCGTAGCCGATGTTCGCCTGGCGGTTGTCCCAATGCTTGACGTGTACGCCGCGGCGCTGCGGGTGCGGCGCCGGCTGGGGGAACGACGAAAACTCGATGTCGTGGTAGGGCTGTCGATACTCCTCCGGCTGGTAGTCGAACGGATCGTGCGGAGCGAAGAACGGCACGGTCAGGCAAAAAGGCCGGTCGTGGTGCTGCTCGATGAATTTGACGGCGTTCGCGCCGATGAAATCAGTCTTGAAGCCGGTGTTCTTGACGGAGACGCCGTTGTCGAAGAACTCGACGTCCTTGTACGGCCCCGAGCCTCTCGGCGCGGCGCACCAGTAGTCGAAGCCGGCCTGGGCTTCGGTGTCATGCCCAAGATGCCACTTGCCGACCATGCCGCAAGTGTAGCCGTTAGCCTTGAGCACGTCGGCAAAGCTGGTATGGCCTTCGAGGAAGGGGACGCTGTCGGGGCCGTAGCTGTCCTCGGCGACCAGGAAGTCTTGGACGCCGTGGTGCGAAGGCAGCTTGCCGGTGTAAAACGTGGCGCGGCTGGGCGAACAGACCGGCGTACACGCAAACGCCCGCGTGAACAGCGTGCCGCGCTCGGCCAGCCGGTCCAGGTTGGGGGTGCGGATGTCCTTGCAGCCGTAGGCTCCGATCGACCAGGCGCCGTGGTCGTCGGTCATGAAGAAGACGACGTTGGTCTTCCTGGCCGGCGGCGACTGTGCGGCGAACGCAGCCGGCGCGGCGGCCAAAGTTGCGAGAAAGCGGCGGCGGGAGGCGTCAGAGTCCAGCATCGGCCTCAGATTGTACATCGGTCGAGACCGAACCGCTCCTACGCCACCGGCTCGTCGGCCGGCTGTCCAAGCTCCGCGAGCGCCTTTTCGGAAACCGTCGACGGATACAGGCCCAGGCGTCGCGAAATCTCGCGGTAGACCTCCGAAATCGGCAGGGTGCCGTCGACGCTCAGCAGCAGGTCCTTCTTCTCGTAGAGCTCCAGCAGCGGCTTGGTCTTCTTGTAGTACTCCGTCAGCCGCACGCGCAGCGCCTCCGGGTTGTCGTCGGCGCGTTTGGTGAAGCCGGACCCGAAGCCGGCCTTGGCGCGCTCCATCACGCGTTCGGTGACGATCTCGTCGGGAATACCCAAGTAGATGACCCGGTTGACGTCCCAGTTCTCAAACAGGTACTCGGCCTGCGGCCGCGTGCGCGGAAAGCCGTCGAGAACAAAGCCATGGTTGAAGTCGTGGATCTGCAACCGCTCGCGGACGACGTTCTCGACGATCTCGTCGGGCACCAGCCGCCCCTCGTTCATGATGCGCGTGATGCGCGCCGCCAGCTTGGTGTGGTGCGCCATGTGCCAGCGAAAGATGTCGCCGATGGAGATATGGACGAAATCGTGCGCTTGGCACAGCAGTCGGCTTTGGGTGCCCTTGCCGGAGCCTTGCGGCCCGCAGATGATGTACTTGTGCATTCTGGGTGAAACGGAGAATCGATTATTGTAAAACGCAACACGCCCGCGGCGCCTCACGCCTGCGCTTTGAGCTTCTTGATGTCGATGCCCAAGCGTTGAATCTTCTGGTTAAGGGTCGACAGCGCCACGCGGAGCCGCTTGGCCGTTTCGGTCTGGTTGGCGCCGCATTTTTCGAGAGCGTCGGTGATGAGCCGCCGTTCGAACTCCTCGACGATCTCGGGCAGGCTCGCGCCGGCGGCGGGCTCGAAGTCCAGCGGCAACTTGGGCCGGTGGACGCCATGCTTTTCCAGGAGCGTCTGGGGCAGCGATTCGACGGGGACTTCCGGCTGATTGGCCAGCACAACGGCGCGCTCGACGGCGTTCTCGAGCTCGCGCACGTTCCCCGGCCAGCGGTGATCCATCAGGATCGACATGGAGTTAGGGCTGAAGCGCAACAGCGAATGGCCCGAGCCGTCCAGAAACTTCTCGTTCTCCAGGCAGAAGCGGTCGAAGAAGTGCTGCACCAGTAGCGGAATGTCGCCGGTGCGCTCGCGCAGCGGCGGCAGCCGAACGCCGATCACGTTGAGTCGGTAGTAGAGATCCTC
>CAYOPA010000087.1:11080-14240 GCA_964405625.1 uncultured Bryobacterales bacterium | reverse complement strand
AGGCTCAGAAGACCGTTTTCCGAGCAGCAGAGTACTTTCTGGCGGATATCAAGGAATGCAGTCGGCAGCAATTCCCCGTCTTCGATGACCCGAATCTCCCCGAATTGCGTAACCACGAACAGGCGTCCCGACCCGTCCCCAGCGTGGGTGACATGTGTTCCCTGGTAAACCTGGGTTGCCACGGGCTCGAATCGAAACATGGAGCCGACCAACTCTTGGGCTTGGGCCGGCGCTTGGCCGGCCGCCAGGAGCAAGACGACGCAGAGATGGGTTCTAAGTGTGTAGCGCATGGAAACATCCTGTGTCCTGGCAGGGTAACAGGATTGAAACACTTCCATGCAACCGCATTGTGCTGTCGAGCCCCGCTGAAACAAGACCGAGGGCGTGGGAAGCGCTGAACAACGTGCCGCGACAACGAACCCGTTTCAGTCCTCCCGAAACGCGATTTCCTCTCTCGCCAGCCACGCTCGCGCTTCAACTTCCAGCGCCTTGTACCGGTGCTCGTGCCAATCGTCGAGAACGCCCAGTTTATGGGTCTCGTCCTTGAACCGGCGGAACGGTCGCGGCCTGTCGAGGGCGTCGAGCAGGCGCGCTCGAACCTTCGGATCCGGGTGGGATTCGGCAAAACCCTTCATCACCTCGAAGGACTCCGACGACGACCGCGTCGGCAGCTCGACCGCGCGCCCGGAATCGAGCAGCGTCGTCACCTCCGTGACCGCCTCGTAAATCCAGTTGGTGGGATCCTCCGGGTCGTCCTCGTCCATCGCGGCCCGAATGTCTTCGGTGATCACCAAGATTTCCCCAGATTCCGGATCGAGAAACTGGTCCACTCCGTCGGTAGCGATATCAAAGGCGTCCACAACGTCCTTCAGCCGGACTTTGGGTGTCTCCGTCATGGGTACAGAGTAGCGCGGCGACGGGTGGAGATGCCCGCCCAGTCGGGGGGCGCGGGTCCACAAATGTGTACTTTTTTTCAGAACGTCCAGTCCAGCCCGATCAGCGGAAACAGCCCCTGGGCGTCCTGGAGCTGCGGCTCATTCGCACGGCGATCCCAACTCAGGCCGCCGAAGTTGGCCCGGTTCGTGAAGTTTTGCAAGCCCACAAAGAGGATCAGCGGCTTGTCGTTGACCGTAAACGTGCGGTCCAGCCTGAAATCCATCCGCAGATAGTCGCGAGCGCGCTCGCCGTTTACCCGCGTGAGGTCAAAGACTCCGCGCCGCTGCTCGCGCGAAAGCTCATCGTTGAACGGCGTGTACGGCCGCCCTTGCAGGTACGAAAGCCTGCCGCCCAGCTCCCACTTGCGAGCCAGCCGGTAGCCGCCGACAAAGTTTGCAATCAGAGGATAGTCAAACGCGCCGGGCCGCCTGACCTCGTCCAGGCCCGCGTGGCGCGTCCGCGAGTAGGAGATGTTGGCTTGCCCGAACCAACGCGTCGTGAACTTCTTCTCCACGAAGAGCTCGACGCCGCGCACCCGCCCGCGTCCGGCCGAGGCCATCGGGAACAGGATGTCGCGCACGTCGAACGTGTCGCCCACGTTGGCCAGCGAGAGCTGCGGGAAGTCCGTCGAGGCCGGGTAGTCCTTGTAATCCTTGTTGTAGCCCTCCACGGTAAAGCGTAGCGACGGGCTCGCCACGTAGGAAAAGCCCGTCACGAGGTGCTCCGAGCGTATCGGGATCAGGTCCTGATTCCGCGGGAAGGCCGCTACGAACAGGAAGAACGGCTGCTGAAAATACTGCCCGTAGCTAGTCCGCCAGGAGAGCTTGTCGGTGATGCGGTAGCTCGCGCCCACGCGCGGGCTGAAGCGGGTGGATTCGATGATCTCGTAGTGGTCCGCTCGCCCGCCCCAGGTCACGTTCAGCCGCTGCGTCACGTTCTGCGAAAACTGAAAGTAGCCGCCGCTCTGGTAGGCGGTGAAGTCCCGCTGGAGGTTGATGGGGTTGACGTCGGGGATCAGCGTGAAGGGCCCGTCGTAGCCCAGCGGCGAGCGCGTGTCGTAGCGAATGTTGAAGACCTTGAAGCTGCCGCCGGCCTGCACCTTGCCCAAGGGCGAGCCGAACAGCGTCAGGTCGTACTTGAGCGTGGTCTCGCCCTCGCGCGAGTCGTCCTGGAAGGTGACGGCGCCGCCGGCGATGATTTCATCAACGGGGATGCTCGGGTCGGGAATGCCGCCGCGCAGCAGGTCTTTCACGCTCTGCTCCACCCGCGCCTCGGAATGGCTCACGCCCAGCAGCCCCACGCCATTCGCGCCGAACAACCGCTGCCAGTTAAACCCGGAAGCCGAGCGCCAGCCCTGGTAGCGGATGTCCAGGCCGCTGAGGTCGTCGTCCAGGTCGCTGTTTTCGGTCAGACCCAGCCGGATGCTGTCCACGCCGGTGATATTGACGCCCCAGATGCGATCCTTGGGGCTGAGGTCGTAGAGCGCCTTACTGGAGAACGTGTAGACCTTGGGCACGCCGCCGAAGCCGATGTCGTCGGAGAAGATGTCCAAGAAGCTGCGTCTCGCCGAGACGATCCAGGAGCCCTTTTGCTTCTTGATCGGTCCCTCCAGCACCAGCCCCGCGCCGACAAAGCCGAGCGTCGCCCGGCCGCCGAACGATTCGCGGTCCCCTTCCTTTTGCGCGATCTGAAGAACGCTCGACAGCCGGTTGATAAACGGCGCCGGGTAGCCGCCCGTCAGGAAGGTGACGTCCTGGATGAGGTTGGCGTCGAGGATGCTGGTGATGCCGCCGGCGGAGGCGAAGTTCGCGAAGGTGTTGATATTGGGGATCTCGACGTTGTCGACGATGAAGAGGTTTTCGAGCGGGCTTCCGCCGCGCACGATGATGTCGTTGCGAAAGTCGTTGGAGCCCAGCGCCACGCCAGGCAGCGCGCCGACATAGCGCGATACGTCCTGCAAGGCCCCGGCCGCGCGAAAGATCTCGCTGCCCTGAATCAGCACCCCGGAGGTCTTCACCTCCGCCGGGGCGACGTAGACGGATTCGGAGACGGTGATGGCTTGGTCGACGGCGTCCAGACGCGGCAGAGTGACCTCGATCTGGTCGTCGAGGCCGGCGCGCACCTCCAGCAGGTCGCTGGCGAAGGCGGCTCGGCCGGGCGCTGTAATCTCAAGCTGATACGAACCGGCGCGGAGGTTCTCGATGGCGAAGCGTCCGGCGGCGTC
>CAYOPA010000087.1:0-11070 GCA_964405625.1 uncultured Bryobacterales bacterium | reverse complement strand
GTTTCGGCGCAGCGGTCCGAGCCCAGCACGCAAACCTGAACGCCGGGGACGGGCTCGGCCTCGTCGAGCACCCGCCCGCGCACGCCTCCGACGGCCGCCGTGTCCTGCGCCCCCAGGGGAATACAAAGAAGGACGGTCAAAACGACCGTCATGGCAATAACAGGAATTTCACGCACGCTGTGATTTTCATCAAAGCAAACGGCCCCAGTTTGTCGAGAGTGTCGCCGCGCTGCTATGCTGCGCAGCGATGCGACCGGCGCTCCTGCTCTGCCTGCTCGGTATCGCAGCCTTCGGCCAGGCGCCAGAGGAGAAGCCGAAGCTCGACCCCGAGATCGCCGCCCTGCTTGACGCCGCCCGCGCCGTAGCGCCAGAATACACGGCCGACATTCTGCTTCGCGTTCTGGCATCCGATCGTGTCCCCGAGCCGGAGCTGCGAAATGAGCTATACGAGGAGCTGTTCGATCTTGGCTCTTTGGTAGAGCACTCCATGAGTCTGCTGGCTGTCGAGCCGAGGACGAAAGCCCCATGGCGCACTCCTCAATCGGCAGCGTTGGCAAGCGGCCTCGACGGTCTCTCTATTCAATGTCAGGCGGTACGCGGAGCGCTCGCCTCCGATCCGCAACTTGCTCGCCGTCTCTTCGAGCGCATAGTCGAGCCCGCGCCCGCACCCGCCACGTGTTCCGACCGTACAGTTCCCACTCCGGTCATCTACTACGAGACAGCCGTAGAGGGATTCCCGCATTGGTTTACGCCGCAGGAGAAGGAAAGGAGCATCCATCTGACGTTCTTGCTGGACCGGTTGCAGCGCATCAGCTCGCCAATCGAGTTGGCCGCCGCTGCTGACTTTTTGCTTGACACGAACCCGACCAGAAGCGAGCTTGAAGCGCTGATCGGAGCCTACACCGGCGCGCTGGCTCAGCTTAGTCACAGCCATCGTGAGATGACGATTTCCGCCCACTCGCTGGCCCAGGCGCTCACCAAGATTGTCCGGGCGGCGCGGGAAAGCGCTATCCCGGAGGGGCCGCTGCTTGCAGGCGCTCGCCGGTACTTCGTGGACCGCATGACGGGCGACGTCTGCGCTCCCGGACCGGATTCACAACGCGACACCCACAGGGTGGAGCAGGCGATCAAAAGCCTGATCGAGTTGGGCGCGGTCGAAGATGTTCAGATGTTTCCGCCGCTCAAGGAACGGGAGGCGACCCCTCGGAAGGTTCTTGAGCCTCCGGAGGGCGACCGTTTCGAGCGATCCGAAGGGGCTGCCTCCATTTTGGCAAAGGCCCGAATGCTTAGACGTGACGTGGCTAGAACTGACATCGGTCGCGAGTCTCATTTGCGCCAAATGGCGGATCAACTTATGCTCGATCTAGATTCATGGGAACCGAGCCCGGGAGACGACCCCTACGAGCATTTTCACACCAAGGCCCTGTCCTACACGGGGATTCCCTTTGCGTTACCGGCGGACCCAATCAAGGAGCGGGCGATCCGATCCAGCTTGGCGTTTCTCGCAGTGAGCCCCATACAGCACAAATCCCCCGTGCACTTCCTGGTCTGTCTGAGGGAGGTCCTGGGCGTGGCGCTCTTGGCGGCCCGACAGCGGTCGACGATCGACCAGTCGTCAGTCCCGCAGGACGTCGAGCCGGCGCTAGTGCTTGCAGCGATGCGAAGATCATCCAGCGCCGTCATGGCCCTCTACGGGACTGCGGAGAGTCTCATTCCAGAGCTCAAAGGCAAGTAGACAGCCGGGGCCGGCGATTGAGTCTACGGCCTTTTCGCTTTGCCGCGCATCGTCGGCCGCTCTGCTAGGATCGAAACCAACAGATGTTCCGATCCATCGGCGAGCAGATCGACACCGTCTTCCGCAACGATCCTGCCGCTAAGAGCGGCCTGGAGGTGCTGTTGTGCTATCCCGGCGTGCATGCGATCCTGCTGCACCGGCTGGCGCATGCCGTCTGCGGAAAGGGCTTTCACCTGATCGCGCGGCTGATTTCTCACTTCGCGCGCTGGCTGACTGGCATTGAGATTCACCCCGGCGCACAGCTCGGTCGCCGATTCTTTATCGACCACGGCATGGGCGTGGTGATCGGCGAGACGGCCGTCATCGGCGACGATGTGGTGCTCTACCAAGGGGTCACCCTGGGCGGCACCGGTCATGAAAAGGGCAAACGCCACCCGACGCTGGGCGACCACGTGGTGATCGGCTCCGGCGCGAAGGTCTTGGGGAACATCCACATCGGCGACTGGGTGAAGGTCGGCGCCGGGTCCGTGGTCGTTCGAAACGTGCCGGACCACTCCACCGTGGTCGGCGTGCCGGGCCGCGTGGTGGCCGTCAAGGGCATCCGCGTGGAGCACCCCGAGTGGGAAATGCTGGAGCACGGCGAGCTGCCCGATCCGGTCGGCCAAACCCTGGCCAGCCTCAACGAGCGGGTGGCGCTGCTGGAAGCCGAGCTCAACCGGCGTGGGGAAGAGGGGGAACCCAAGGACTCCTTGCAAACGATGACGGGCGGGTAGCGCAGGCGGACAAGAATGTCCGCCCCTACTTACGAGCCGAAGATTCCGTCAAATAGCGCCGCCAGCCTGACGCCGGCCTGTTGCAGCCGTTGCCGCACCATGGCCCGGTGGCGCTCAAAGTAAGCCTTGCCCAGGTTGCCGCCGCGAAAATCATAGATCTGCGCCCGGTACCGGAGGCTCTCGCCGACCCAATCGAGCACGCCGTCCCGCAGCCACTGGTCCGCGGAGCGTCGAGCCTCGCGGCCCAGCGAGACCGCCAGTTGCTTCGAGCTCAGCCCCATCTGGCGAATCAGGTCCGAATCCCACACCCTGTGCAGGTTGGAGTCGCGCCCGTACCAACGCACCTTGATCGAGTTGCCGCCGAGGTCTTGCTTGCGTCCCACATGCAGTGGCTGGTGAATGTCGCCCACAAAGTGCGCCAGAAAGCGGACGGCCTCCGCCTTTTGCCGACGCGATGACCGAGCGTTTAACAGCGCTCCCCGGAAGCGGGCGATCGCCTCAATCACGTCGCCGCGAGGGTCCTTCCTGGAGGTCTCGTAGGTCTCGCCATCGGCGATGTTGACGTAGTGCCAGGGCGCGGCGTGCTCCCAGTTTGGGTCGGAGCGGATCTCATCCGCCCAGGTGGCTGCGTCGGCGAGGCTTTGGCCGTCAAGGATCTCCGTCACCGCCCGACGGGCCTGAGGGGACATCCGCTCTTCGGCGATCATTCCCACCACGCGATGGCCGACAGGCCCCCACGCCGCCGCGGGAACGGCCAGCAGAACCGCCATCAGCAGCGCACGCAGCATTCGCCGCGAGAACAACGCCGAGGGCTGCCGCCGCAGCGCTTTCCAGGCGATCCCCCGGTCGCCGCGCTGCTCGGCGATGCTCAGCAGGTGGCCGACGGTCTGGCGTTCGACCTCCCGCACAAACGCGGGTCGCTGGGGGGCCGGCACGATCTCCTGGTGGGCCAGCGCGGCGCGGCGGGACTCCTCAATCATCTCGGCCGGACGGCGGCTGGTCTTCGACTGCGGCGTAACGCGAAAACCGGCCAACGTCTGCGGCAGCAGCGTAAACGGCGTCCGCCGCGCCAGACGCAACCACATCTCCAGGTCCATCGCCATGTCGTAGCTCTCATCGAAAGGGCCGGCTTCGTCGAGCAGACTCTTGCGGATAAACACAGCCGGCTGGGGGACCAAAACGCCCGCGCCCCACCTCCAGTAGCAGCCCAGCAGCGCCGGGTCGTCCAGTTGGGCCGCGTCGTGGCCGATCACCAGGCCCTGTGCGTCGATGAGGTCGCAATCCCCGACCAGCACCTGGCACGCCGGGTTCGCAAAGGCTTCGGCGACGAGGGCAAAGCATCCGGGCCGGTAGAGATCATCCGAGTTCAGATACGCGAAGACCTCGCCCTGGGCGCGGGCGAGCCCCTTGTTAATAGCGTGCGTCTGCCCGCGGTCCGGCTCCGATGCCCACTGCAAATGGGGATAGCGCTCCAGCACGGCCACGGTCCCGTCCGTTGAGCCGCCGTCAATGACGATGTGCTCGAAGCGCGGGTAATCCTGATCGAGAACCGACTCGATGGTCTGCTCGATCGTGTCGCCCTGTTGGTAGGACGGCGTGACGATGGAGATCAACGGCAAATGCGGCACGGGTTAGGATGGCGGGATGACCCGCGAAGCATCGGCCGGCGCGGAACCCACCGTCACCATTGTGACGCCATCGTTCCAGCAGGCGCGTTTTTTGCGGGCAACGATCGAAAGCGTAGCCGCCCAGGGCCGGTCGGATATCGAGCATATCGTCATGGACGGCGGCTCCACCGACGGCTCGGTGGAGATCCTCAAGTCCTATGGCGACCGGCTGCGCTGGATCTCCGAGCCGGACCGCGGCCAAGCCCACGCCCTCAACAAGGGCTTCCGAATGGCGCGCGGTCGCATCCTGGCCTGGATCAATTCCGACGACATCCTGCTGCCGGGCGCGGTCGACGCCGCTGTCGCAGCTTTCGACGCCGACCCCGCCCTGGGCTTGGTTTGCGGCGCCGGGCGGCTGATCGATGAGCGCGGCGCGCTTATTGCCCCATTTCCCTACACCGAGCCGTTCAACCTGCGACGGTTGTTGTATTTTGGCGACACCATCCTCCAGCAATCCGCTTACTTCCGCCGCGACGCCTTCGAGTCCGTCGGCGGCCTGGACGAGAGCTTACGCTGGACGCTCGACTGGGACCTGTTCATCCGTCTCGGCATGCAGCGTCCGGCTCGCACTCTGACGACCGAGATGGGGGCAATCCGCGTCCACGGCGCCACCAAGACCGCCACCGGCGGACGCCAGCGGCTAGCCGAGATCCAGCGGATGCTCGCCCGGCACACCGGCGGCAAGCGGACGCCCGCCTACTGGGGCGCCTGGTTGGAAACCTGGAACGGCCGTCTGAGCGGGCGCGCGTGGCGCAACGCGCACGACTGGCTGGCGCGCCGCATCTTTCCGCGCATGGAAGAGTGCTGCGGCTGGCTGCACGACGGCTGGGCCACGCGGCGAGTCGATCTGGTGCTGCCTCGGTTGGGAGGCGGCGAGCTAACGATCCAGGGCGAGCAGCCCCCCGGCGGCGGCGAGCTTCGCATCAGCGTGGACGGCGGCGAAGTCCGGCGCGAGACGCCGCGGCCGGGGCCGTTTGAGATGCGACTCAGCGTCCCCGGCGGTTCGAACGAAGCCGTGGCGCTGTGTATTGACGCCAGCCAAGTCTTGCGGCGCCGCGGGCGACTGCACGGCGGCCGGCAGAGTCTCTGCTGGCGGCTCGGCCGCGTGACGCTGGACGGCGCCTCCGGCGAAACCGAGCTTGTCCCGCCGCCGCTGCTGATCTCCCCCGACCTCGACGCCAGTGAGGCGTGAGCGCCGTAGCGCACCAAGCCGATACAATGGGAATGAGGCAAAAATACTGTGTTAGGCTCCTCCA
Organism: uncultured Bryobacterales bacterium; assembly: GCA_964405625.1. Lineage (GTDB taxonomy): Bacteria > Acidobacteriota > Terriglobia > Bryobacterales > UBA6623 > RI-231. Next base: position 5,639 of record CAYOPA010000087.1, on the reverse strand, counting down.
CCAGCGTAAAGCTGGAAAAAGATCTCTTCGACCGCATCAAGCGCTGCGCCGACGCCGGCGGCTATTCTTCTCCGCAGGAGTTCGTCAAGCACGTGCTCGAAAGGGAGCTCGCCAAGATTGAAGAAGGCGAATCGGACGAAGAGATCGTCAAGAAGCTGCAAGGTCTCGGCTACCTCGAATAACCCTCAACCCCGGTGAGCTTTTTCAACGCACTCTTTCGCGTTCCGTTGGAGGCCTACGTGGGCCTTTTTGGCGACGCGCACCCGCTGTGGAGCCTGGTTCCGCTGTCGATTCTCGTCGGAATCTTCATGCTGTGGGTTTTTGGCGCCACCTCGGACCAGATGGCGATCGGGCGCGCCAAGAAGAAGATGTGGGCGTATCTTCTGGAGCTGCTGCTTTATGGCGACGACCCTTCGCTGCTGTTCAAGGCGCAGGGTAACCTGATTTTGAGCAACTTCCGCTACATGGGGTTGATGCTTGTGCCAGCGATCTACCTGACGATCCCGATGGTGGTGCTGCTGTTCCACCTCGACGCCGTCTACGGCATCGCGCCGCTGCGGCCGGGAGAATCCGCCGTGCTCACGGTGCAGGCCGACGGTCGCCTGACGCCGAAGACCGAAGTGCCCAAGCTGACCGTTCCGGCAGGGTTCACCGTCGAGACGTCGGCGGTCCGCGCCCTCGAAGAGGGCCATTATAGCTGGCGTGTACGCGCCGAACAGGCGGCTAGCGGGGATCTCACCTTCCGCTGGATGGGCCAGGAGTTTACAAAAAGCTTGGACGCGGGCGAGGACCTGCGCTATGTCTCGCCGAAAAGGGGCAGCTCCTGGTGGCGGTCGATCGGTTCGCCGGGCGAAGATCTGCTTGCGGTGGAAAATCTCAAATGGATTGAGCTGCGATACCCCGGCGCGGAGATCCAGACAGGCTCGCTCTACTTGCACTGGCTGGTCTGGTTCCTGATCATCTCCATCGTCGCGGCGTACGCCCTCAAGGGCTTCTTCGGCGTGACGATCTAGTAATCACATCACTCGATCGGGTCGGGCGGCTTGCGCCGACCTTCCACCCTGGCCCTCACCCGAGCGACCTCTCTGCCGATTCGTGTTCCCACGGTCGTGACTTTGCGCCGAGCTTCCTTCAGCTTGGCCCCGCGGCTTCCACCTTGCTCCTTGCCACGGTTACCTCCATCGGTCCCGATGGGAGCCTTTCATCCCACTAGATACAGCCCATGCCGGGCACACTGGCGCACGGCGCCCACGCGTGCCGCGTCGAGGCCCAGGTCGAGGCCCGCTGTCACCCTGTTACCGCAACCGAACGGCGTCCGCGGTTGGAAAATCTTTCGGGACCGCCTGCGTCACCTTGCCCGTGGCCGCCCACTCCGCGCCGCGCTGCAACGTCGCGATAAACCCCACGCAGCGCATGGAAACCTCGTCATGCCCCAGCGTCGTGTGGAACACACGGCCCTTGCCATGGAGCACTGTCATCAAGATTGGCTCGTGCTCGCCCGTGCCGCGCTTGGCCGGGTCGGACCAGGCCGAGGCCGACACCGTCACGTTCTGGGCCGGGCCGCGCAGGCGGTCGTAGAGCTCATCGGTGGAATGCATCCACTTCGCCGGCAGGCCCTGGGTGATGGGATGGTCGGCGATTCGCACGTCGATCGGGTATTCGTGGCGGTCGCCGTGCGAGCCGCCCTTGCCCGGCGTCGGGTCGTGCGTCCAACGGTCATTCCGCAGCCGCAGGTACGGCCCGGAAGCCTCCGTGCGTCCGCCCCAGCCGCCCACGCCGATCATCCGGTTGTAGGCCGGCCAATCGGGAAAGGCGTTGTCGGCCGCATGCACCGAAACATAGCCCCCTCCCCCGCGCATGAATCGCACGAAGGCCTCCTGGGTCTCCCGAGGCCAGGGGTCGCCGTTGTAATTGGACACGACCAGGTCGTACTGAGAAAAATCCGGCCGAAACCCGCTCATGTCCTCGCCGGCGGGCGGCGTGGTGGCCACATCTACGTGGAACAGGCCGGTCTCTTCGAGATAGCCCTTCATCATCGGCGTGGTCTGGGGCCAGGCCTTGTGGTTGTTCTGGCCGTCGATCAGCAGAGTGCGGATCTGGGCGCCGGCGGGCAGGGTCAGAACAGCCAGGAGCAGTAGAAGGCGAGTCATCGCCTGGATTCTGACACAGTGGATGTCGATGACGGACACGAACGTCCGTCACCACTGGAACTGCTCTCAGTAGCGACGGACATTCGTGTCCGTCGGCCGGACTTCTAGATGTATGCGATCACGTCGATCTCGACCAGCGAGTCCCCCGGAATCCCGCCGTAGCAGGCGACCGTGGTGCGCACCGGCGGCTCGGCGCCGAAGCGGCCCTTGAAGATCTCGTTCATGCCCTTGTAGTCGTTGAGGTCATGCAGATAGACGTTGGCCTTGAGCACCTTATCCATCGACGATCCGACGCGCTCGAGCTCTTCGCGAATCGTATTGAGCACGTGGTCGGTGTGGGACTTGATGTCGCCATCGAAGTGGGCGCCCTTGCCGGCCACAAACACGAGGTTTCCGTAGGTGACGACGGGGCTGAACAGCGGGTCCTTGGGCGCGTTGCCGCCCCTCCAGTGGACCTTGCGCTCCGGCTTGGCCTGCGCGGGAGCGACTTGCGGGGCTGCCAGCACGCCGGCGGCCGCGGCGCCGGCGGCGCCGGCGCTGAGCATTTTGCGGCGGGTGGTGATTTTGTCTTGCATGTTGTCTGTTTCCTTAGGTTGACCGTGGCGGACTATGCTTTGGCTTTCCACTTGAAGTAGTAGAAGAGCACCGGCTCGGAGCCCGTGTTGCGGATGCCGTGCAGCTTCTCAGCCGCGCAGTACATCATGACGCCGGGTTCGGCCTTGCGAATTTCGCCCTCGACGGAGATCTCGCAGTGGCCCTCGGTGACCAGCATGATCTCCTCTTCTGGGTGCTTGTGGGGCGGATGCGGCTCCTCTCCGGGCATCAGCCGGAGGTTGCCGCTTTCGAGAAATTCGAGCATGTCCGTCGGCCCCTGGTGGTAGATCTGCTGCACCCCGAACGGGTGCTCGATCGACTGGGCTTCGTGCGAGCCCAGCAGCCCGTCGCTCACCTTGGCCTGGGCCGGGTTCGCCCCGGCGGCCAGCATCGCGACGCCAAAAGCGGCGAAGAAGTCTCGGCGGTTCTCCATCTCGGTCATCATAGACGAATGGCGATGACGAAAGCCGAGATTCTGCTGGCCGCAAAGGAGCATCTGTTCCCGGCTGTGATCCACTACTACGCTGAGCCGCTGGTGCTGGACCACGCCAAGGACCAGTACGTGTGGGACATCGACGGCAACCAATACCTCGATTTCTTCGGCGGAATCGTCACGGTCAGCGTCGGCCACGGCAACGACAAGGTGCGCGAGGCGGTCCACCGGCAGGTCGACAAGCTGATGCACGTCTCCACGCTGTTCGCCACCGAACCGCAGGTCGCCCTCGCCCAAACGATGGCCGACAAAACGCCCGGCAAGGCGCTGAGCCAGGCGTTTTTCACCAACAGCGGCACCGAAGCCAACGAGACCGCCGTCACACTGGCGCGGATGCACACCGGCTGTAGCGACATTGTGGCGCTGCGCCACAGCTACCACGGCCGCACCGACGCCGGGCGCGGCATGACCGGCCAGAGCATCTGGCGCGGCCCGCTGCCCACGGCGCCGGGGTACCTGCACATCCACAACGCCTACTGCTATCGCTGCCCATTCGGCCTGGAGTATCCCTCCTGCGAGCTCCGCTGCGCCCACGATGCCAAAGAGGCCATCGAGACGCAGTCCGGGGGCCGCGTGGCGGCTCTGATCGCCGAGCCGATCCAGGGCTCGGGTGGCTTCATCACGCCGCCGAAGGAGTATTTCCAGATCGTTGTCGATATCGTCCGACAGCACGGCGGCCTGTTCATCTCGGACGAAGTGCAGACGGGCTGGGGCCGCACCGGCAAGTGGTTTGGGATTGAGAACTGGGGCGTCACGCCGGAGGTGATGACCTTCGCCAAGGGCCTGGGCAACGGCCTGCCGATCGGCGCCACGCTCGCGACTCCGGAGGTTGCGAAATCATTGAAATTCTTGACCCTGTCCACCTTTGGCGGCAACCCGGTCACCAACGCCGCCGCCAAGGCCGTGATCGACTTTGTGGAGGAGGAGAACCTGCTGGCCAACTGCGAGACCGTCGGGGCGCATCTCCGCGAGAAGCTGCTGGAATTGCAACAGAAATACCCACTGATCGGCGACGTACGCGGCATGGGCCTGATGCAGGCGCTGGAGTTGGTGAAGGACCGCGAAACCAAGGAATACGCTCCCCAGGAGACGACCCGCGTAATGGACTCCGCCCGCCGCGAAGGCTTGCTGATCGGTAAGGGCGGATTGCACGGCAACGTGCTGCGGATCAGCCCGCCAATGAATGTTTCCAAGGCGGATGTGGACGAATTTGCGCGGTTGCTGGACCGCGCGTTCGCGGCGATTCCGCAGGCGCCCGCCACGTAAACGTGGGCGGCTCATTCTTGCAGCCGCTCTTTTAACTCAGGAACTTATACCCCATCCCGTGCACTGTCACGATATGCACCGGGTTCTTGGGGTCCGGCTCGATCTTCTGCCTCACCCAGGCCACATGAACGTCGACGGTCCGCGTCGAGGGCGTCGATTCGTAGCCCCAGACCTCATGCAGCAGCTTCTCGCGCGACAGCGTCTCGCCCGGATGCTCGATGAAGTACCTCAACAGGTGGAACTCCTTAGCCGAAAACTGCACCGGCTCGCCCGCGCGGCGCACCTCGGTGCTCTTGAAGTCCACCCGAACATCGCCGAACTCGGCGGAGGACGCCTCGGGCTCGATGGCCGGACGCCGGCGCAGCAGCGCCTCGATGCGGGCCAGCAGCTCCATCGTCTCGAACGGCTTGGTGAGGTAGTCGTCGGCCCCGATCTTCAGGCCCAGCACCTTGTCGATGGTCTGACCCCGCGCAGTCAGCATCAACACCGGGGTCGATACGTTCCTACCCCGGAGGTCGCGGCAGACATCCAGACCGTTTCTGCCCGGCATCATTAGGTCGAGCAGAATCAGGTCGTAACCGCCCGCCAGCGCCTTCTCGTAACCGCTGTCGCCGTCGGAGGCCGTCTCGACCTCGAAGCCTTCGCTGCGCAATCGGTCGCTCAGCGTCAGCCGCAGCCCGGCTTCGTCGTCGACGATCAGGATTCTCATGATGTTCCCTGGTCCTTGGAGAGGGGCAGGCGGAGCGTGAAGGCGGCGCCTTCACCAGGGACGCTGTCGACGGTCAGCCTAGCGCCAAAACCTTCCGCGTCGCTGCGGGCCAGGGCGAGCCCCAGGCCGCTGCCCTTGATCTGCTGCTCCATCGCGCGCCGCCCGCGGAAGAACGGCTCGAAGATGCGCGGCAGCTCCTGCGGATCGACACCGGGGCCGCGATCCCGCACCGTCACGGCCACCTCGCCGCCGACCTCGCGCGCGGAAACTCCCACCCAGCGGGCGTCCCCGCCGTACTTCACGGCGTTGCCGATCAGGTTCTGCAAGCAATGGGAGGCCGCGCCTGGGTCGGCCTCCACCAACGGCAAGCCCTCGGGCAGGTCGAGCTCGATCTGGAAACCATCTTCCTCGGCGGCCGGTCGAGCTT
>CAYOPA010000086.1:0-14316 GCA_964405625.1 uncultured Bryobacterales bacterium | reverse complement strand
CTTGTTGGCAAAGCTCGTCGAGACGCTGCTGCTCGGATTCCAGGCGCACCAAGCCGAGCTCGGCGGTGCTGAGCGCCTGGCGAGCCTCGTCGGTCTCCGAGCGCAGCGCGCGCAACTGCTGCTCCACCGCCGTGACGCTCTCGCGCAGGCCGGAGAGACCGCTGTTGAGCTCCTGCACGCGAGCGGCGAGGGTCTCGCGGCGCTGCTCGTGCTCGCGGACGGCTTCGGCGAGCTGGGTGTTGTCGGCCAGCAGCCGGACGCGTTCCTGCTCCCACTCGGCGGCCTGGCGGCCCATGCGCTCGCGACGCTGGCGCTGCTCCTCGACGAGGTTGCGGATGCGCGATAGCGCGGCTTGGGCGCTGCGGCGGCGCTCTTCGAGAGCCGCCGCCTCGGCGCGCAAGCGGGTCTGCTCCTCGGCCAAGGCGCGGGACGACGCCTGCTCGGCGGCGAGCTGCTCGCGGATGCTGTCCTGCCGGGCCTCGGCCTCTTCGCGCTCCTTGTCGCGCTGGGTCAAGGCGTCAACGCGCTCACCGCGTTCGGCGTTGGCGCGCTCCACGTCCTTGGCCAGCCGCTCCAGCTCGCGTGCGGCGACCTCGCGGCGGCGCTGTCCCCGGCGCGCCTGCTCGTCGAGCCCGCGCAGCTCATGCTCAACGGACAGGATGGCCTTCTCGGCGGTCTGGATTTCGCGGCGGGTCCCTTCGCGCTCCTCGCTCAGCCGGCCGGCCTCTTCCTCGGCGCGCACGGCGGCTTCGGAGTCGGCTTTGAAGGCTTTCTCCGCCGCCGCCAGCTTGGGACGCAGCTCGCGCAGCTCGCGCTTGAGCGCCAGCGGGCCCGCCGCCGACTTGCGGCCGCCGCTCACCGTGTAGCCCCTGTAGCAGCGGCCGTTGGGCAGCAGGAAGTACAGGTCGGGATAGCGAACGGCCAGCCGCTCGGCGGAGGCCTCTTCCTCCACCAGGTAGCAGCCGCGCAGCTTCGGCAGCAGCGTCGAAGCCGATTCCGCCAACCCGTTCTGCAAGTGCACATGGTCAGCCAAGCGGCCGATCACGCCGGTCTCGGGACCAAGGGCGGGGGGCTCGCTCGGCGCTGGCTTTTCCGGATGCACCAGGAAAGTCGCGTGGCCTTGCAGATCGGTGTGCAGCAGCTCGACGCCCTGGCGCGCCTCGTTCCAGCCGTGGACGACCACGAACTCCAGCTCCTCGCGCAAAAACTCCTCGGCGGCGCGCTCGTAATCGGCGTCCACTTCGACGATATCAGCCAGCACGCCCATCGGCTTGAAACCTTTGGCTGCGTTACGCTCCACCGCCGAGAAGATGTTCTTCACCGTCTCGGTCGTATAGGCGTGGTGAGAGAGGATCTGTTCAAGCGACTCCTGCCGCGCCCGCAGCCGTGACAAGTCGCCCTGCAGCCGGTCGGCCTGCTGGCGGCGGTCGCGCGACTCCTGTTTGAGGGCTACGATGCGGGCGTCCAGCTCCTTGGCGCGCTGTTGCAGCTTTTCCAGCTCGGTCTTGCGCTCGGCGATGCTCTGCTTGCGCTCGATGACGGCTTTCTCGGCCTGCTCCAGTTCCTGGGCGGCGGAGCGCTCCTCTTCGCGGGCGCGGGCGGCCTGCCGTTCCACCCCCGCCAGAAACTCCTCGATTTTGGCGAGTTGGTTGCGGAGCTGAGAGGCCTCGCCCAGCAGCGTCAGGACGCGCTTGCGGGCGGTTTCCTGCTCGCGCTCGCGCTCCTCGGTGGCTTTGCGGCGCTGCTCCAGCTCGGAGTTTTTGTCACGCAGCTTCTGCTGGATCTCTTGCGACTGGGCGCCGACCTGCGCGGCGGCTTCCTGGTCGGCGGCCAACTCCTGGTCAAGCTGCGCCAGCCGGGCCACGATTGAGGCGATCTCGGCTTCGGCGTGACGTTTGCGGCTGTCGTTCTCCTGGGCGGTGCGCGACTGCTGCTCAATACGGGACTTGAGGCGCTCGGTCTCCACCGTCAGCCGCGAGAGCTCTTCGCGTCCGGCGTGCAGCTCGCCCTCGCAGGCTGTCTGGCGTTTGCGTTCCTCGGCGAGCTTGGCCTCCAAGGCCGAGGCCTTTTGGCCGCGTTGCTGCATCTCCGCCCGCGCGGCCTCCACGCCGGCGCGCTCGGCGGTGAGCTGCCCGTCCAGCCGCCGCGACTTGGCGCTGAGCATCGCGGTCACCGCCGCGGTCAGCTCGGTGCGATACTCCTCCCAACGCAGCGCCTTGGCCGCCTGCCGCTTGAGCGAGCCGGCCTGGCGGGTGACCTCTTGCAGGATGTCGTTGACGCGGTGCAGGTTCTGCCGGGCGCTTTCGAGCTTGAGCTCCGCCAGGCGCTTGCGCGTCTTGAACTTGGTCACGCCGGCGGCTTCTTCAATCAGAGACCGACGGTCGAGCGGCTTGGAGCTCAAAACCTGCCCGATGCGGCCCTGCTCGATGATGGCGTAGTGGTTGGGTCCCAACCCCGTGCCCATGAACAGGTCCTGAATGTCGCGCAGACGGCAGGAGCGGCCGTTGAGCAGATAGACGCTCTCGCCGGAACGAAACAGCTTGCGGGTGACGGCAATCTCGCCCGGCCTGCCGGCGCCGGGCTTGCCATTGGCCGCGCCGGCTTCGGGGTGGGCGAAGGCGGCCCGCTCCACATCCGGGTCGTACAGCGTCATCGAGACGGTGGCCATCCCCGACGGCTTGCGGTCGCGCGAGCCATTGAAGATGACGTCCTGCATCCGAGCGCCGCGCAAGGTTTTGGCCGACTGCTCGCCCAGCACCCAACTGATGGCGTCGCTGATGTTGGACTTGCCGCAGCCGTTGGGGCCGACGACCGACGCGATGCCGGAGCCGTTGAACTGGAGCTCCTCGCGGTCACAGAAGGATTTGAAGCCGAAAACTTCGATCTTTTTGAGCTTGAGCAAGGCCGTTGTTCCTCGCGGACGACGCACGGCTTTCCAGCCCGCCTCGCCCGCCTCCATACTACTCTTGTGGGAATTGAAAGTAAAGCAAGAAGGCCACTAGATCTTGTGGTAGGCGTGCACAAAGCCACAAGGTTTCGGGACCGCGTTTCTTATCTCTCCTCGAATCAATGGGATAATCCGAGCTTACGAGACGCTACAACCAATGAAGAAGATCATCGTGTTCGTCTGTCTGGCCGTGACGGCCATCCCCGCCGCCGCGCAACAGGCCGGCTCCCGGCTGCAAAACATTCGCCAGCTCACCCACGGCGGCCAGAACGCCGAGGCCTACTGGTCGCCCGACGGCGAGCGGTTGGTCTTCCAGTCGACGCGAGATGAATTGCAGTGCGACCAGATTTTCGTGATGCGCGCCGACGGCTCGGACGTGCGCATGGTCTCCACCGGCAAGGGCGCGACGACCTGCGGGTACTTCACGCCGGACGGCAAAGAGATCGTCTACGCTTCGACCCACGCCGCTGGCGACGAGTGCCCGGCCAGGCCGGACCGCTCCAAGGGCTACGTCTGGGCCGTGCATGCCAGCTATGACATCTACAAGACCGACCTCGAAGGCAAGAGCCTCAAGCGGCTGACCACCGCGCCGGGTTACGACGCCGAGGCGACCATCAACTGGAAGACCGGCAAGATCATCTACACCTCGAAATCCTCCGGCGACCTGGAGCTGTGGACGATGGAGCTCGACGGCTCCGACAAAAAGCAGCTCACGACGGCGCTGGGATACGACGGCGGCGCCTTCTTCTCGCCCGACGGCTCGAAGATCGTCATGCGCGCCAACCACCCGACGGGCGAGGCGCGCCAGCGCTACATGGAGCTGCTGCGCGAAAACCTGACGGCGCCAATGAAGATGGAGATCTTCGTGGGCGACGCCGACGGCTCGAACATGCGTCAGATCACGGATTTCGGCTGCGCCAGCTTCGCGCCGCAGTTCACCCCCGACGGCAAGCGCATCATCTTTTCGTCGAACAAGAACAACTGTGACAGCCGCGACTTCGACCTGTTCCTGATGGATCTGGACGGCTCGAATTTGGAGCAGGCGACCGACTTCGGCGGCTTCACTTCCTTCGCGGAGTTTTCGCCGGACGGCAAGCGGCTGGTCTTCAGCTCCAGCAAGGACGCCCGCAGCCCGTATGAGTTCAACATCTTCGTGGCGGATTGGGTGAGCAGTGAGCGGTGAGCCGTGAGCCGTGCGCCCTGAACCTTCCGCCAGGCAGGGGGCTAAGATGGAAGGTCTCCCGTTCGGACCCTCATGCGGCTCGTCCTTTGTCTAGTGGTGTTTCCCGTTATCGCTTTGGCGCAGTCCGGCGGCGGCGAAGCTGCGCCCGAACCTGAACCCGCTCCGGCGGCCGAGCTCAAGCTGGAGAACGTCACGGAGGTTGACCCGGCGGCCTCGCGCACCGATTTGAATCTACTCGGCGAAGTCGATACCGAGTCCGGCGAGGCCCGGCGCAATGAGAACGTCCAGATCGACCTGATCGACAACAACGTCCTCAAGGAGATGAACAAGCGCATCGGCGTTACCGCTACGGTCGTCGAGGAGTTCCAGGCGGAATCAAGCTACTTCGGCTCGGAGTTCGGCGGCCCGGCGTCGTCCCCGGTGGCGCTGCCTTTCAATACCGGACGCGCTGTGCACGGATCAGCGTTCTGGAACCATGACAACAGCGCACTGCGGGCCCGCTCCTTCTTTCAGGTCGGCGACGTGCAGCCGGCGAGGGGCAACGAGTACGGCTTCGACGCCAGCGCGCCGGGCTGGAAGGGTGCGAATTTCACTTTTTCGGGCCAACAGACGCGCAACCGCGGACAGGTCAACGGCAATGTGCTGGTCCCTACCGGCGCTGAGCGCACGCCGCATGAATCGGTGACCGATCCGCTGCTGCGAGACAAGATCCAGCGGATGCTTGATTCCTACCCGGAGGAACTACCGAACCGGCCGGACATCAACGCCCGCGCGCTGAACACGAACGCTCCGCAGTCGATCGACAACGACATTCTCAGCGGAGCGTTCCACCAAGGGATTGGCGAGAAAGACCACCTGACGATGCGCTACTCCTTCACCGGACAGGGCGTTGATGCGTTCCAACTCGTCTCGGGCCAGAACCCAAATTCCCAGACCCGCAACCATGACGCCAGGGCAACTTGGACGCGGGGCTGGTCGCCCAACACCGAGACCAACTTGACCGCCGCATTTGACCGCGTCGGCTCCGTGCTTTCGCCCGACGAGTCCGCGTTCGGGCCGACGGTCATGATGGGCGGCAACTACGACGACCTGGGGCCGGGCGCCAATATCCCAATTGACCGCACCGTCAATCGCTACCGCACGGCCGCCGGGCTGCGCCACACCGCATCCAGGCACACTTGGACGTTTGGCGGCGACGTGTGGCGCCGGGAGATCATCGGCATTGAGTCCAATGCCAACCGCGGCCAGTTTTCCTTTCGCTCGGACTTCGGTAACGACGGCATCACGAACATCCGAAAGGGGTTGGCGACAACATACATTGAGACCATCGGCAACAGCCATCGAGCCTTCAGCCAGTTTGAAGGACGGTTCTACGTGGGCGACAACTGGCGCGTGAACAACCGCCTTACGCTAAACCTGGGCCTGCGCTACGAGTATTGGACGGCGCCGTCGGAGAGGAACGGCTTAAGCGAGTTCCCGTTTGGCTGCGATTGCGATAACGTGGCGCCGCGCTTCGGGTTCGCCGCCAGGCCCAGCGACCGCTGGGGGGTGTTGCGCGGGGCCTATGGCATTCAGTACGCGGAGGTCTACCCGACGACATTCGGGGCGATTCGGTTCAACACTCCTCACTCGCAACGGCTGCGCGTGCCGGCCCCGGAATTCCTGAATCCGCTGGGGCCGCAACAGCCGGTCGTCGACCCGACCGGGCGCGGCACGTTCTTCAACTTCGCGCCGGACCTCAACTCGCCGTATTCGCACCAGTACAATTTCAGTTGGGAAGTCCCCCTGCTCAGGGACTGGCGGCTCAACCTGGGCTACGTCGGCAGCCGCACGTGGAAGCTGATCACGTTGTGGTACTTCAACCGCAGCCAGCCAGTGGAAGGGATGCCACAGACTACGGCGAACCTCAACGAGCGCCGTCCCGACGCCCGGTACTTCGACATCCGCACGGCCCTCAATGGCAGCCGAGCATACTACGACGCGGGCAAGGCAACGCTGATCGCGCCGAGCCGCGGCGGCTTTACGTTCGAGACGTCCTACTGGCTGAGCAAGGCGATTGACCTAGGGGCCGATTACACATCCACAGCGGCCGGCGAGGACGCCACATCGGGACGCGGCCAGTCGGAGTTTGACGTCCACTCCGACATGAGAGGGCTGAGCAACTTTGACCAGCCGCACTCCTGGCTGACGCGGCTGACTTGGCGCAGCCCAGGCTTGAGCCACAGCCCCGGCTGGCTGCGTTCGGCCTTGGGAAGCTGGGAGATCTTCGCGGTGGGCCTGGTCAAGACGGGAACGCCGTTCACGATCTCAACCGGCTCGGACGGCCCCGGTTTCGGAAACGTCGACGGTTCCGGCAGCGACCGCCCCAACATCCTCGACCCGTCGATCCTCGGGCGGAAAGTCAAGCATCCGGACACCTCGCGCTCGCTGCTGCCGTTGGATGCGTTTGGCTTCATCGAACCGACCGAGCGCCGCGGCAACATCGGCCGCAACACCTTCCGCAAGGACGGCATCCAGAACCTCAACGCGGCCATCTCCCGGACTTGGCCAATCGCCGCTGAAGCGCGGCTGACCCTGCGCGCCGAGTCCAACAACGTGCTCAACCGGCCCCAGTTTGCCGCGCCCGGCACTGCAATCGTCTCGCCGGATTTCGGCCAGATCACCAACACGCTCAACGACGGCCGGACGTTCCGCTTCCTGCTGCGACTGGGTTTTTAGGAGCGGCGGAGCGAACGCCCAGCCGCGCTCAATCGTCTTGCCCCGCCGGCGCCGTCCAGACTCCCAACACGTTGCCGTCCGGGTCGGCGAAGTGAAACCGCCTGCCGCCGGGGAACTCAAACAGCGGCGTCGTGATCTCGCCTCCCGCCTCAACCACGGCGGCCTGGACGGCCTCGATGTCGGTGGCGAACAGAATCACCAGCGGGCCTCCCTCGCCGTCCGGCATGGCTTCGACCTTTGCAAAGCCCCCCTCCATGCGGCCGTCGTTGAACGAGATGTAGCCCTCGCCCCAGTCCTGGAACGTCCAGCCGAAGACCGTCGTGTAGAAAGCCTTCGTGGCTGCTAGATCAACCGCCGGAAACTCAATGTAGTCAATCCGGCGGTCCTTTGCTTTACGGTCCATGGCCGCCATCGTAACCGCTTCGTATCGATCCGGGTGTATCCTTTTAGGCAAATGACTCGACGCGAAATGCTGGCCGCCATGGCTTCCCTTCCCATCCTGGCGTTCTCGCCGGGCTGTTCCGGGGGCGGCGCTCCCAAGTTCTCTGACTATCCCTTCCAGCTCGGCGTGGCCTCGGGCGATCCCGACGAGAACGGCTTTGTACTGTGGACGCGCCTCGCGCCCCAACCGCTGACCGGCGGCGGCATGCCGAGCGAGGATTTCCGCGTCGGCTGGGAAGTGGCTGACGACGAAGGTTTCTCCCAGATCGTCGCCCAGGGCGAGGCCGACGCCAAGCGCGATCTGGCCCACTCGGTCCACGTGGAAGTCAGCGGCTTGGAGCCGGATCGCTGGTACTTCTATCGCTTCCACGCCGGCTCGGAGGTCTCGCCCGTCGCCAAGGCACGCACGGCGCCGGCGGCCGGGACGCTCAACGACAGCATCCGCTTCGCATTCGCCTCGTGCCAGCACTACGAGACAGGCCTCTACACCGCCTTCGAGCACATGGCCGCCGAGCCACTGGACCTGATCGTCCACCTGGGCGACTACATTTACGAGGGCAAGGGCCGCGACGGCCAAGTCCGCAAGCACACCGGCGACGAGATCATGTCCTTGGAGGACTACCGCAACCGCCACGCGCTGTACCGCTCGGACAAGCAACTCCAGGCGGCCCACCACCTCTGCCCCTGGCTGGTGACTTGGGACGACCATGAGGTCGACAACAACTACGCCGACCACATCTCCGAAGAGCTCGACGTCTCCTCCGACTCCTTCCTGACGCGCCGGGCGCACGCCTACCAGGCCTACTACGAGCACATGCCGCTGCGGCTGACGGCCAAGCCCGTCGGGCACAACATGCGGCTCTATCGGCGGATCCCTTACGGCCGGCTGCTCGATTTCACCGTGCTCGACACCCGGCAGCACCGAACCGACCAGCCCTGCGGCGACGGCAACGGCCCGGAGTGCCCGGAGGTCTTCGCCGAAAACGCAACCATTCTCGGCGCCGAGCAGGAGCAATGGCTCTACCAGAAGTTGAAGGACTCGCCTTCGGTCTGGAACTGCATGGCGCAGCAGGTGATGGTCGCACGCGTCGACCGCGCACCGGGTCCCGAAGAATCGTATTCGATGGACAAGTGGTCGGCCTACCGTCCGATGCTGGATCGCTTCCTGAAGTTCCTCGACGAGTCCAAACCGTCCAACCCGGTCGTGCTCACCGGCGACATCCACTCCAACTGGGTCTGCAACCTGAACGCCGACCTCAAGCGCGACGACTCGCCGGTGGTGGGAACCGAGTTTATCGGCACCTCCATCAGTTCGGCCGGAGACGGGACGCAGGACCTTGAGTACGCCGAAGCGGTGGCCGGCGAGAACGCCTGCGTCAAGTTCTTCAACCGCGAGCGCGGGTACGTCTCCTGCACGGTGACGCCGGAGGAGTGGCGGGCCGACTATCAGGTGGTCGAGTACGTGTCCAAACCCGACGCGCCGAAGATCACGCGGGCCTCGTTCCGAGTGGAAGCCGGCAAGCCCGGCGCCGAGCGCGTCTGAGCAGCCGTCCTGGTGGCGACGGACATTCGTGTCCGTCGCGGCAGCCGAGAAGAACGTCGGCTCGAAAGCCCGCGCCACGACTGGCTCCGCGCTGTCGATTCGCTTAGAATACGGCGGGACATTCCCCATGCGTTCTCCCGCCGTATTCTTGTGCCTGCTTGTGACCGTCGCCATGCCGGCGGCCGACGAGTTTCAAGAGTCCATCCGCCCGGTCTTGGTCGAAAACTGCGCGGCCTGCCACAATCCCGACAATCCTAAACAGAAGATCCCCTTTCTGCGCGCTCAGTCCGCCGCCGATGTGGCCTCCCAGCGCGGGCTGTGGGGACACGTCGCCGAGCAGCTCCACAACCGCACCATGCCGCCGGCGGAATCCAAGCTCGGCGAGGAAGACCGCTTTCGCATCGCCTCCTGGATTCGCGAGACCCTGCGCGAAACCGCTTGCGACATCGGCGACTTCGCCGGCGAGGTGACGCTGCGGCGGCTCAACCGGCGCGAGTATCGCAACACCATACGCGACCTGCTGGGCGTCGATCTGACCGTCTCGGAGATCTTCCCGGTCGACACCTCCGGCGGCGAGG
This sequence comes from uncultured Bryobacterales bacterium, assembly GCA_964405625.1. GTDB lineage: Bacteria > Acidobacteriota > Terriglobia > Bryobacterales > UBA6623 > RI-231. The sequence continues at coordinate 4,906 of CAYOPA010000086.1, read as the reverse complement.
GCTTTGACAACAACGGCGAGACGCTCTTCCTGCCGCCGCTGCTGATGGAGCGCTACATGGAAGCGGCGCGCCAGGTCCTCGATCGCGCCATCATCACGCCGCCGCTGATCAAGCAGATCGACGCCGACCGCATGGAGCCGCTCGGACCCGCCGCGCCCGACCTGACGCGTCAACTTGACCCCGGCGCCGAGCTCACGGCGGAAGTCTCGATCTACGTCGAGGACGAATACGAAGTTCGCGTCGCCTACGAGCGCCAAGGCGACGCCGACCGCACGCTGTTGATCAAGGTGGACGGGCTGGACGCCGGCAAGCTCAGCCTCGCCAAGGACGGCAACGGCGGCGCGACGGCGCGGGCGACCAAGGTGCGCCTATCTCGGGGCCTGCACCGGATCTCGATGGTCGGCGATCCCAAGCTGCCCACGCCGGTCTACTCGATGAAGCTCTCGCAACAGGCCGCCGAGCCCAGCGCGGAGAAGCGCGCGGTGCATTACCGGCTGTTCCGCATGGAGCCCGAGCAGTCGGCGCTACAGCCGCGGCGCAACGCCCGCACGCTGCTGGAAGATTTCTTGCCCAAAGCCTTCCGGCGCCCTGTCGAGACGCCTGAGATCGACAAATTCCTGAGCCTGTTTGACCGCGGGGCCAAGCGCGGCGACCCTTACGAGGAGTCGGTCAAGTTGATGCTCAAGGGCGTACTGCTGGCGCCGGAATTCTTGTTCAAGCACGAGAAAGCGCCGACAGAGCCGGGGCTGCATCCGCTGTCGGGCCACGAGATGGCCGCGCGGCTGTCGTATTTCCTGTGGTCGACGACGCCGGACGAGCGCCTGCTGCGGCTGGCCGCCGAGGATCGCTTGCAGGACGAAGCGGTGCTGAGCGCCGAGGTCGAGCGCATGTTGGACGATCCCCGCTCGCGGGTCTTCGCGGAAACCTTCATCGGCCAGTGGCTGGGAACCAAGGATGTCGGCGGGCGGGTGGCGCCGACGGTCAACGCGGTGCAGCATTTCTACACCCCGGAGATCGCCAAGGACATGCGCGAGGAGCCGGTGTTGTTGTTTGCGCACATGATCGGCGAAAACCGCAGCTTGGTGGACCTGCTCGACGCCGACTACACGTTCATCACCGAGCGGCTGGTGAAGTTCTATGAGATGCAGCAGGACTTCCCGCAAGTGCGGGGCGACTTTTTCCAGCGCGTGAGCTGGCCCGACGCGCGGCGCGGCGGCGTGCTGGGCCTGGGCGCGGTTCTGGCGATGACCTCTCACTTTGAGCAGACCAGCCCGGTGCTGCGCGGGGCCTACGTGCTGGAGACGCTAATGGGCGCGCACGTGCCGAGCCCGCCGCCGGACGTGCCGCCGCTGGAAACCGCCGCCAAGAGCGAAAAGGGCCTGACGGTCCGCCAGATGCTGGCGAGGCACCGCGAGGACCCCTCCTGCTCGGCGTGCCACAATATGATCGACCCGCTCGGCTTCGGCCTGGAAAACTTTGACTGGCTGGGCCGCTGGCGCAACGAAGACAACGGTCAGCCCGTTGACGCGGCGGGCGTGATGCCGACGGGAGAGAAGTTCGACGGCCCGGCGGAGCTGCGCGAGGTTTTGTTGGGTCGCCAGGACGAGTTTGTCCGCCACCTGACCGGGAAGGTTTTGGGGTATGCGCTGGGCCGTAGCCTGCTGGACGCCGACCAGTGCCTTGTGCAACAGCTCGCGGACGGACTGGCTGACGACGGATTCAAGACGCGGACGCTGATCCGCGAAGTGGTATTGAGCAAGCCGTTCCGGTACAACCAGTTGGCGGTGCGGTAGGGGCGGCCGGAAGGCCGCCCAGGACCCGTTGAGACTCGAAAAGTACGGTTTTGGGCGAGCTCCCGCTCGCCCCTACGGAGCCTTATGATGTGGCCAGCCATGCAACGCCGCCAACTCCTCGCCCTGCTTGCCGCCGGGCCCCTTGCCCGCGCCCAAGAGAAACCCCGCCGCGCCGCCGTCGTCGGCCACACTGGGCGCGGCAACTACGGCCACGGGCTCGACACGGTCTGGAGCGCGTTTCCCGAAATTGAGGTCGTCGCCGTCGCCGACCCCGATGAGCACGGCCGCGCCGCCGCCAAGCAGCGTTGCCACGCCGCGCGCGCCTACGCCGACTATCGCGAGATGCTGCGGACCGAAAAGCCCGACATCGTCAGCATCGGCCCGCGCCACATGGACCAGCGCCTGGAGATGCTGACCGCCGCGGCCGAGGTCGGCGCTCACGTCTTCCAGGAAAAGGCCTTCGCGTGGGATCTGGAAGAGGCCGACAAGATGGTTGCCGTCGTCCAATCGGCCGGGATCAAGGTGCAACTGGCCCACCAGATGCGCCGCTCGCCGCACGTGCTGCGGGTGATTGAGATGCTGAATGCCGGCGAGCTCGGCGACATCCAGGAGGTTCGTTGCCGCGGCAAGGAGGATGCGCGCGCCGGCGGCGAGGACTTGATGGTGCTCGGCTCGCACCTGATGGACGTGATGCGGATGCTGCTGGGCGACCCGCGCTCGGTATTCGCGCGCGTCAGCAACGACGGCGGCCCCATGCAGCAAGGAAAAGCCGGCGAGCCGATCGGCCCCATCGCCGGGCGCGAGATCGCCGCCATGTACGCCTTTGACGGCGGCGTGCACGGCTACTTCGCCTCCAAACAAAGCGCCCAGACCCATCCGCTGCGTTTCGGGACATGGATCTACGGCAGCCGCGGGGCGATCTTCCTGCCCAACGGCATCTATCCGGCCGGACAGCCTCTAATCCTTCGATCTCCCTCCTGGACGACGATCTACGGCGAGAGCTGGGAGCCGATCGAGGTGGAGCCGCCGCGCGGATTCGACGGCGCCTCCGACGGCGTGGTGGCCAACGCCCTGCTCGTCGCCGACCTGCTCAACGCTATCGACAACGACGCCAAGCCCACATGTAGCGAGATTGACGGACGCTGGACCACGGAGATGATTGTGGGCGTCTACCGCTCGCAAATCGAGGGCGCCCCCATCGAGCTTCCCTCGCAGAACCGGCGGCATCCGCTTCAAGAAATGTAGCGGGCGCGGAGCGGCCTGTGCGATCCTGTCGGACGAACCGTCGGACCATGCAGGACTTGTTGGTAACCAGACGAACGGCGCTGTTGGGGCTGGGCGCGTTGGCCCGAGCCGGGGCGCACCAGAGCTACTCACTCTACTTCGAGCCGAATCGAGGGCAGTTCGGCGAAGGCTCGTTCGGCACGGATCAGTCGGACTGGCAGGGATACTTTGGGGCCGGTCGGCTGCGATTCGTGGCGAAACGGCTGCTGGGCGATCCCGGACCCGCCGGGGCGACGCCATCACGCAAGGGCGGCGATCAGCCGGACCTGTCGCTGACGCTGATTGGCGCGGCGCCGCGCGAGCTGGTGGGCGAGGAACGTCGGCAGGGACGCAGCAACTACTACTTTCAAGGCGACCCGAAGACATTTCTGCGCGACACGCCGCATTTCTACTGTCTGCGCTATCGCGAGGCCTGGCCGGGCGTCGATCTACTGGTGCGCGGCTGGGAGCGTTCGGTGGAGATCACGCCGGTCTGCTCGGGCGACGCCTCGCCGATGGCTTTCCACTGGACCGGCGCTGACCTAGGGCAAGACAGTCAGGGACGCGCGGTCGTCTCAGCCAAGTGGGGCCGCGTTCTGCTGGCCCCCGTGCAGCGAGCCGGCGGCGGCCGTCTACCTGGCGCCTGGCGGCTGGACGAGCAGTACGCGCTGCGTTTCGCTTAAGCCTTCCATCGCTGGGTAGCGTACAATACCTACCGGAGAATTCAAACCATATGTTCGGCAAACCCTTGACGCGCCGCTCCATGATGCGCAGCCTTTTCGGCGCCGGTTCGTTGTTTGGCATCGATGCGATGCTGACCTGCGAGCGGACTGACGCCGCCGCCGTCGGCCCGCATGACAAGATTAAGGTCACCAAGCTCGAGACCTTTGTCCTGACCAATTCCTGGGTCTTTGTAAAAATTTCGACCGATGCCGGCGTCACCGGCTGGGGCGAGATGCTCAAGGACGACGCCAAGGCCTGCGCGGCCGGCGCCCTGGAAGTCGGCCCCTACTTGATCGGCCAGGACCCGCTGCCGGTCGTCCACCACTGGCAAGCGATCCACCGCGGCGCTTTCTACCGCGGCGGCCCGATCAAGTCGGCGATCTCCAGCGGCATCGACCAGGCCCTGTGGGACATCAAGGGCAAGGTCTTCGGCGTTCCCGTCTACAAGCTGCTGGGCGGACCGACGCGCACCTCGGCGCGGGTCTACGGCACGGTCAGCGCCGAGACCGGCGTAAACGCCATGAAGGTCGGCCCGCGCGCCTTTGAGCGCCAGCCCACCAAGTATGTCGAAGGCAAGAAGGCCGTTGATTCCGTGGTGGAGAACTTCAAGGCCCTGCGCGACAAGTTCGGCGACGGCGTCGATATCGGCATCGACTTCCACGGCGCGGTGCAGCCGCCGACTGCGATGCTGCTGGTGAAGGCGCTCGAGCCGTACAACCCCTGGTTCTATGAAGAGGTGGTGCAGGCGCTCAACGTGGATGTGATGGCGGAGATCGCCGCCAAGACGCACATTCCGCTGGCGACCGGCGAGCGCATCTTCACGAAGTGGGGCTTCCGCGAAATTCTGGAAAAACGCGCTTCGCTGATCTTGCAGCCGGACGTGAACTACGCCGGCGGCATCACCGAGCTGTGCATCATCGCCGGCATGGCCGAGTCTTACTACTCGCCGATCGCGCCGCACAACCCCAACGGGCCGTGCTCGCTGGCGGCGAGCCTGCAAGTGGCCGGAGCGATCCCGAACTTCCTGATCCAGGAGCGCGGCGACCGCGAGCACGAGCTGCTCAAGGAGCCGCTGCCGGCGGTGAAGGGCGGCTATCGCCCGCTGCCGACCGGCCCGGGTTTGGGCA
>CAYOPA010000085.1:8245-14487 GCA_964405625.1 uncultured Bryobacterales bacterium | reverse complement strand
GGTCCTGACGGCGCCCCTCCAACGGCGGCCGATGGTGAGCCAGCGGGGAGCCGGACGGCGCCGGCCAGCTTGAGTTGTGGAGATTTTTTTGCAGCTCGGTGACCGACATCAAGGGCCTCTACAGCTCCCTTATCGGCAGGCCTGGCTCCGACAAAGATAGTAGACGCGAGATTTCAGGCCCCGCCGAGCAGATTCTTGAACGCGCCCAAGGCGCCTCCGGCGGGTTTGGGCTTCTTGCCGAGCAGGTCGGCGACGTAGCGCCGGGCCGTGCGGCCCAGCTCCGAGCTCTCCCCCGCGGGCGAGCCCTCGCGTTGAGCCCGCTCCACTCCGGCCGAGTCCTCGGGGAAAGTTGCCGCCACCCCGGCGCGGAAGATGCGCTCCATGTCCTCGACCGACAGCTCGCTGCGGCGATGCAGCCGGTTGACCAGCACGCGGATCTGCTCGCGCGAGCGACCCATCTCCTCCAGCAGCGGAATCGTCTGGCGCATCAGATACAACGACGGCATGTCGGGCGAGCAGACCAGATGAATCTGGTCTGCGGCATTAACGGTGATCATCCCCAGGCTGTCGCAGATGGTTTCCAGATCGACGATGACGTAGTCGTACAGCGAACGCGCGAACTCCAGCACCGCTTCGACCGGATAGGCCTCGATCAGCGCCGGCTCGGGCCGGGCCGGCGCGACCAGCACGTCCACGCCCCGATGCTCGACGATCAGCGACTTCCACAGCGCCTCGTCGAGTTGATTGGAGTGGCGCAGGGCATCAATCACCGTGTACTGCGTCTTCAGGCGCAGCAGGAAGCCGATCACCCCGGCCGACAGGCTCAGATCGGCCAGCAAAACCCGCTGTTGGGTCTCCTTGCGGATCTGGTAAGCGATCGAGCACGCCAACGTTGTCGCCCCCGAACCGCCCTTGACCGGCGCGAACACCAGCAACCTGCCGCGGCGCGTCGTCGACGGCCGCACTTGCACGCCCCGGCGCTTGGCGATGCGCAGCACCGCCTGCCGCAAATCCTGCGCCGGAAACGGGCTGGAGAGAAACTCGGCCGCCCCGGCTCGCAGGCATTGCAGGATCGTTTCCGGGTCGTTGGAGCGGTGTAACCCGATCACCGACAGCTCCGGACCGGCCTCCAGCAGTCCCTTGAGCAGGGCGAGCGCCTGGGCCCGGTCCGACCCGACGTCGAGCAGCACCGCATCAAGCGAGGCCACCCTCCCGAGCTGCGCCGTCGCGCCGCTGTAGGAGGAGACTTCTTCGACGATGTCGAGCTGGCCGACCGAGCCGCGGGCGGACTTCAACGCCTGCGCCAGACCGGCGTCTGGACAGATCAGGCAGGCGCTGACGCGCTCGGTCCCCGGCGCTTCGCTCGTTTCGCTCATCGGCAAGACCCTCCAGCCCCTCGGGCGCGGCGGCCTAGCGGCGGTGGGACTCCTCGGCGACGAATGTCTGCACGGTGCGCTGGGCGCCGCGGATGACCTCCACCTCCACCTCCAGCGGCGGCGGCGGCTCAATGAAGGCGGCCGGAACCCGACGCGGCGCCGTCGGCGCGGGATTGCTGACGTTGATCGTCGGAGCGGCGCGACCATAGAGCTGCGCCTCGCGAACGCCCGTCGTCTCCGCCGTCCCGGCGTCCTTGGAGTTGCGCAACACCAGTTGCAGCTTGCCGTGGCTTTGGGCCAGGGTGACCATTTCAGCCTGCTCCGGCTCCAACAGCAACGTCACGACCGCGACTTTCTGCGGCCGGCCGGAGGCGTCCGGCGACAGGCTCTCGCCGGCGGCCAGAATCCGCACGTTGCCCAGCAGCGTCCGCGTCATCTGGCCAGCCTCGGGGTTGCTGCGGGGCATGCCGGTAATGAGCACGTCCACGCGAGCTTCCGGCAAGGCAAAACCGGCGATGCCGTTGACGTCGTCGACGCGCACCGACATCGCTCGCATGCCTTCGGGCACCTTGGGGGACAATCCCACCCCAGAGCCGGCGTCAGCCAGCCGCCGGGCCAGGATCGGCTCGCCGACGAGAATGCGGTCAATCGGCGTGCGGTCGATCAACTCATCAAAAACGTGGAAGGCGCCGGTGGGTATTTTCGAGGCCGGCCACTCGTCCAGACGCAGGTCGGCGGCCTCAATGCGGGCGCCGATGTCCAGGTCGCGCACCGCCACCACCACTTCGGTCGTGGCGACGTCCTGGCGAGGGGCGCCGTTGTCGCGCACCGCAATCTGATAGAAGATTCCCGTCACCAGCAGCGCCATGCCGGCCGAGATCGCAAGGGCAAGAACGAATCGGGAGTTCATTAGTAGGGATATCGGCGAGGGCGGGATCGGCCGTTAGCGGTCAGGCCGGGCGGAACAAGGAAAAGGGGGAGCAGAAGGATAGAACGGGCGCGGCCGCAAGGAAGGGGAGGTAAGGGCGGCCACGCCCGTGGAATGCCGGCGGAGTGATCCGGATCAGGCTCGTTCAGCCTCCGGCCTCGGACAGCTTGACGGCGAGCTTGGAGTAGATCCGTTCCATGCTCTCGGTGAGCTCGGGCGCAAACAATCCCGAAGCGACCGCAACCAAGCTGGCCAGCAGAGCATACTCCACGAGATCCTGCCCCTCGTCGCTTTCACACAGGAATCGTGCGACTCGGTAGTGGAGGCTCGTGAGCATGGGTAGCCAGTATCGAAGCATGGCGGAGACCTCTCAAGACCCCTGGGCGGCGCTACGACGCGGCCGCGGAAAGCACGCTCCCCATGCGGGAAAAGATCGTGCTGATGCTGGTGGAGATGGCCGGCAGCAAGGCGCCCGCGGCCACTGCCACGAACCCAGCCAACAGCGCATACTCGATCAGATCCTGGCCTTCTTCGTCTTCGGCCAGAGTACGGAGCTTCAACAGAAGCAGATTCAATTTCGCGTTCATTCGTGTTTTTCTCCTCGGTGGATAAGACCTGGGCGGAACTTTCGACTTCCATCGTGGAGGGAGCGTTCCGTCCCTTCCAAGCGCTTATCGACCGGGTGTGACCGGGCTTTAACGGTACGTGCGAGCGGCCGCTCCGGCGGCGCTTGACAGCGGCCCGCGGTTCACGCTTAACTTGAAGATGGCGCGGCGGATCAGCCGCGCTTCGTACGTTCCCGTACCACTGCGCAAGTGGCGGAATTGGCAGACGCGCTAGGTTCAGGTCCTAGTGAGATTTAACTCTCGTGGAGGTTCAAGTCCTCTCTTGCGCACCAACTTTTTCTCTTTCGAAAGTCCAATATTGTCGGAGCTCCCAACAGCTTCCCACCCGCGACTGTAGGCGGGCGGGTTGTTGGCGCCCCTCCATCCACGCTGTACAATCGGGTCGATGATGGACTTGGCGGCCGCGGTTGGAGCTTTGGGCCGCTGGGCGCTGCCGGCTCTGCTCGCGCTGGGAGTGGTCGCGGTCGCCCCGGCGCAGGATGACGCGGAGCTTTTTGAGACCCGCGTGCGTCCGCTGCTCGCCCGGCACTGCTTTAGCTGCCACGGCCCCGAGAAGCAGTTCGCGGCGTTGCGAGTGGATTCCCGCGAATCCCTACTCACGGGCGGCCAGGGCGGTCCGGCTCTGGTTCCGGGCGAGCCGGCCCGGAGCCTGCTGCTGCGAGCCGTTCGCGGAGAGACCCTCCGCATGCCGCTCGGCGGGGAGCTCGCGGCCGACGAGATCGCGGCGCTGAGCGAATGGATCGCGCGTGGCGCGCTCTGGCCGGCGGACGTTTCCGGCGCCGATTCCGCCGATGACCGCTACGCCGAGCTGCTGCGCACGCATTGGGCCTTCCACCCCGTCTCCAATCCTGCGCCGCCGGCCGAGAATCCGGCGGCGGGATTGCACGCCGTCGATCAATTCATCCGCGCGAAGCTCGACGAGCAAGGGCTACGGCCCGCCCCGTCGGCCGACAGGCGCACGCTGGCTCGGCGGCTCTACTACGCCCTCACCGGTCTGCCCCCCAGCGACGACCAAGTGCGGGCGTTCGAGAACGACCCGTCGCCGCGAGCTTACGAGGACCTCGTCGAGCAATTGCTGACCTCGCCACGCTTCGGCGAGCGTTGGGCGCGTCATTGGCTGGACTTGGTGCGCTACGCCGAGACCCGCGGCTACGAATGGAATTACGAGATCATCGGCGCTTGGCGCTACCGCGACTACCTCATCCGGGCCTTCAACGGCGACGTTCCCTACGACCAGCTCGTGCGCGAGCATGTCGCCGGCGATCTGCTCGACCGTCCCCGGATCAACCACGAGCAGAACATCAATGAATCGGTGATCGGCACGGCCTTTTATCGCCTGGGCGAGGCCGGCCACGACGACTGTGTGAAGTTTCGCGAGATCGCCTTGGACGTGGTGGACAACCAGATCGACGTGTTGTCGAAAACGTTCCAGGGCATGACCGTCGCCTGCGCGCGCTGCCACGATCACAAGCTCGACCCGATCCCGACCGCGGATTACTACGGCCTCTACAGCATCCTCAACAGCAGCCGAGTCGCCACGCACACCATCGATACGCCAGCGGCGCGGGAACCGACGCTGCGCGAGCTGCGGAGCCTCAAGGACCGGATCCGGGACGAGATAGCGGCGGTGTGGGCGAGCCAGGTCGGCGCGGCGGCCCAGGAGCTCGCGACCCCGCGTGCGCCGGCCGAGGAAGAGGAAGCGCCCGCCTTGGACGATCCCGCGTGGCCGGCCCATTCGATCCAAGAGGGGCTGACGGCGGGCAAGAGCTTCAGCGCAGCCTACGCGGCGACGATCGAGCGGCTGCGCCAGGAACGGGAGCTGCGTACGGCGCAAAACCGCGAAAAATATCAGCCATTCGGCTCGTTCCGCGACGGCGCTCCCGCCTCCTGGAGCGCCGAAGGCTTGGGTTTGCAGCAAGGCCCGTCTCCGCACGGAGATTTCGCGGTCGCCTCCGAGGGCGAGGCGGCCCTGCTGGGCGTCTATCCGGCGGGCACGTACACGCACACGCTCTCGGCGCGGCTCAACGGCGCGGTCCGCTCGCCCTTGTTGCATTCCGCCGGGCCGAAGAAGTTGAGCCTGCTCGCCGTCGGCGGCATGTTGGGCGCGCACCGGACCGTCATCGACAATTGCGCCATCGGCGAGGACTACAAGTTCATTGAAGCGGCCTGGCCCCAGTGGACGACGATCGACATCAAGCAGGACTGGGCGGAGCTGCCGGTCTTCGTCGAGCTCGTCACCCGCTGGGACAACCCGCGCATTCCGGACCGTCCCGGCAAAATCAAAGACCCGCAACTGAGCCTCGTCGGCTCGCCTGAATCCTACTTCGGCATCGTGGACGCCGTGCTGCATGACGAGGACGAGCCGCCGCGCGACGAGCTAACGCTGTGGACGCCCTTGCTCGATGGCCCCGCAGCCGCTGACTGGAATGAGCTGGCCGGCCGCTATCGGGGGATCGTATCCCAGGCGCTCAACCGCTGGCGCCGCGGCGCGGCAACCGAGCAGGACGCTCGTTGGCTGGCGCGGCTGCTCGAAAAGGGCTTGTTGGAGAATCGCGCGTCGTCTTCGGAGAAGCTCGACGAGCTGATCCAAGAGTACCGCCGGCTCGAAAACAGCCTGCCCGAACCGCGAGTCGTGGAAGGCTTGGCGGACGCCGGCGAGGGTCGCGATTTCCCCGTGCTGCTCGGCGGCTCTTCGGGCAGTCCCGGCAAGCCCGCGCCGCGGCGCTTTCTTTCCCGCCTCCACGGCGACGAGCCGCTGACCACTCGCGGCAGCGGACGCGCCGAGCTCGCCGAGCTGTTGGCAAGCCGCGACAATCCGTTGACGGCGCGCGTGATGGCCAACCGCATCTGGAGCTACCTGTTCGGACGGGGTCTCGTCGCCACGGTGGACGATTTCGGCAGCCTCGGCGAAAGGCCCACGCACCCGGAGCTCCTCGACCACCTCGCCTCGCGGTTCATGGACGAGGGCTGGTCGATCAAGGGTCTGATCCGCTACATCGTCGCCTCGCAAGCCTTCCGGCAGTCCGGCGCCGTTTCCGCCGAAGCCGTCCAGGTTGATCCGCGGAACACGCTGCTGCATCATTACCCCGTGCGGCGGCTGTCGGCCGAAGAGCTGCGGGACACGTTGCTGAGCATTGGCGGCGAGCTGCAACCGACGCTGTACGGCCCCAGCCTGGACCCCTACCGCAAGCGTCCCGAGGAGTATCGGCGGCTGTTCTCCGGCCCGCTGCTGGGAGACGGGCGGCGCAGCCTTTACCAGAAGGTGACCCGCATGGAAGGCGCCGCCTTCCTGGAAACCTTTGATTTCCCGCT
>CAYOPA010000085.1:1007-8235 GCA_964405625.1 uncultured Bryobacterales bacterium | reverse complement strand
GCTGCCGGCCACGACCCGCGGCGTGCGCGATTCCACCACCGTTCCGGCGCAGTCGCTGACGCTGCTCAACGACCCGTTTGTGCTCGCGATCGCCGAGCGCGGCGCCCAGCGGTTAGCGGATACAGCTTCGCCCGCTGAGCGCATCGACGCCTTGTTCCGCGCCGTGCTGTCGCGTCCGGCGTCTCCCGAGGAGACGGCGCGCTTCCTGAACCTACGCGACCGGCTGCTGACGCTGTATGATGCGGATTCGCCCGAGGTATGGCGCGACGTGGCGCATGTGCTGTTGAACTCCAAGGAGTTGCTCTATGTCGAATAGTCCGCCGCCCCGCTGCGGAACGGCAGGTCTGCGCACGCGCCGCGACTTGTTGCGGACGGCCTCCAACGGCTTCGGCATGTTGGCCTGGTCGGCGCTGGCCGGCGGTGACGGACGGGCGGCCATCGCCCGCCACTTCCCCGCCACGGCCGACAGCGTGATCTTCCTGTTCATGCCGGGCGGCGTGAGCCACATGGAGAGCTTCGACCCCAAACCCAAGCTCGCTGAGCTCGACGGCAAGCAGGCCAAGCTCGATAGCTACGTGTCCGGTCCCAATCGCAAATGGCTGCGCTGTCTGTGGGAGTTCGAACGGCACGGCGAATGCGGAGCGCCGGTCAGCGAGCTGTTTCCTTACATGGCTCAGCACGTGGACGACCTGGCGATCATCCGCTCGATGCACTCGCCGTTTCCGCTCCACGCCAGGGGCAACATTTTCCTGCACACGGGGCGGCTGGTCGGCGGCTTTCCGAGCCTGGGCTCGTGGGCCGTCTACGGGCTGGGCAGCGAGAACGAGAATCTGCCGGGCTTCATGCTGCTGCGCGACGCCTACGTGCCGCCGGGCGGCATCGAGAACTTTTCCAACGGCTTCCTGCCGGCGACGTACCAGGCCACCCACCTGCGCGACCAGGGCGTCCCCATCGAGAACCTGGAACCGGCCGATCGCAGCGACGCGATCCAGCGCGCCAAGCTCGACGCGCTCAGCGAGCAGGACCGCGCGTTTCTGAAGACGACCGGCGACGGCTCCCAGATCGAAGCGGCCATCGAAAACTACGAGATGGCCTACCGCATGCAATCGCTCGTGCCCGACGTGCTGGACCTCGCCCGCGAAAGCGACGCCACGCGCAAGCTGTACGGATTGGACGCCGAGATCGAAGCGAAACGCTCGTACGGCATGCAATGCCTGCGGGCGCGGCGGCTGGTGGAAGAGGGCGTACGCTTCGTGGAGGTCACCTGCCCCAATCTTTTCGGGATGAACGGGACCTGGGACCAGCACGACGACCTCAAGAACGGCCACGAGACCAACGCCTTCGTCACCGACCAGGCGATCGGCGGCCTGCTGACGGATCTGAAGTCACGGGGGCTGCTGGAGCGGACGCTGGTGGTTTGGGCGGGCGAGTTCGGCCGCACGCCGGACACCGGCAATGGCGACGGCCGCGACCATCACCCCTTCTGCTTCACCATCTGGATGGCGGGCGGCGGCGTCAAGGGCGGCGTGACGCATGGCGAGACGGATGAGCTCGGCGACCGCGTGGCCCGCGATCCGGTGTCGATCCATGATCTCCACGCCACCATGCTGCACACCCTGGGCGTGGACCACGAGCGGCTGACTTACCGCTTCGGCGGGCGCGAGCACCGCCTGACGGATGTGCACGGCCGGGCCGTCCAAGAGATTCTGAGCTAGCGCGAGCCCCCGCCAGGCCCTGCGCGGTCGAAGACCCCATACACGCCAGGAAACTCCCCGCACGAGAACCGGGAGACCTCGCGCGGCGTCTGTCGCTTCGGCGGCAGACCGGGAGGAGAAGGCGCAAGCGTAGGTCCTCCATGCACGCCGGCGAGGAGTCGGACGTCGGGATAGTACCGATGAAACCACCGAATAAGGACCGCTCGCGGTCTGCGGACGAGGCGGAGGGAAGCCCGTTGACCAAGGAGAACACGGTCGAGCCAACGCGGTCCGGACGCAGAGCCGGGAAGCCGTGTCCAGCGGGCTGGGCCGTGTGCGCCTAGCGGCGCGGAAGCCGCGCCGGGAGTGGACGGCGTCCGGTGGCGGGAGGATGAAACCGGGCTGGAGGATCGTCTCATTGATCTCGACAGCCGAATTCACCGCGACGCGTATCGCGCGCGGCCGTCAAGGAGAGTCTATATTCCAAAAAGCGACGGGCGGCAGCGTCCGTTGGGCGTCGCCGCACTGGAGGACACGAGGGTTCTTTGACCATATTGACCAAGCATGGATGGTGAAAATTCTCCAACATCGCATCGCCGACGCGCGGATGCCGCGGCTGATCCAGACACTACGGGGACGATTTCGTGATGGGCTTCGAGCGAAGGGCCGACGCCGAGCGGTTCCAGCAAGAGTTGCGGGAGCGGCTGGGAAAGCTCGGGCTGGAGCTCAACGCGGATAAGACGCGGTTGATCAAGCTCGGGCGCTTTGCCGACTCGAACAGGAGGGAGCGCGGAAAGGGAAAGCCGGAGACCTTCGACTTTTTGGGCTTCACGTATATTTTATTTGCGGGAAGAATTCCCAGACGGGTTATTTCGAGGTGAGGCGCAAGGCGGCGGCGGATGCACGACCGGACTTCGCAAACCGGGGAAAGGCCGAGCCAGGCGCCCGGTTTCATGAAAATCCTGCCACGTCCCCAAGCCGCAGCCAACGGCATCATCCATGCCTGCCCCAACACCACACGCACCGGCGGTCAATCCGCTTTGATCGCCGCCGGAACAGCCAACGGGCAAAATCCGTTGCGACCCGAAGCGAACACACCTGGGTAAGCCCGGGCGCTCATCTGCTCCGTAGGATTTCATCGCGGCGCCGCCGGGTAAGATGGGATCTTGAGATCTTTTCTATTTTTCCTCTTGGGGGCGGCCGCGCTGCACGGCCAGACGCCCACCGCCCCCGTCCGCTACACCGTGGCCAGAACGCAGACCTTTCAGTCCGAGGTGAGCCTGCCCGGCACCGTGGAGTCACGCAAGTCCAGCGCAGTCGCCACCGAAATTGAGGGCCTGGTCAAAGAATTTCCGATGCGTCAGGGCCAAAAGGTCGAAGCCGGCGCCGTGCTGGCGCGGCTGCGCACGCGACAGCTTGAGCTAGAAAAGCAGTCGCTCGAAGCCGAGCTGGCTGAGACGGTGGTCCGCCGAAAGCTCGCCAAGCGCGAGTACCAACGCGCCCAGGAGCTCTTTGACGCGCTCGTGATCGCGCGGGAAGAGCTTGACGCCAAGCAGTTCGAGTATGACGCCTGGGAGGGCCGCGACCTGCGCCTGAAAGCTCAGATCGAGCGGGTGGAAGACAACATTGAGCGTGCGGAGGTCGTGGCTCCGTTTGACGGCGTCGTACTCAACGAGCGCACGCAGATCGGCGAGTGGCTCGGTAAGGGAGATCCTGTTGTGGATCTGCTGTCGCTCGAAGACCTGGAGGTGAGCGTGGACGTGCCGGAGCGGTACCTGAACCGCTTTGCCGTCGGCGCCCGCGTGGGCATGTCGTTTGAGGCCTTGGATGGTCGCCGCGCCACGGGGACGGTTACGGCGGTCATCCCGCAGGCCAACCTGTTGTCCCGGGCGTTCCCGGTGAAGCTCGGCTTCAAGAATCCCGGCGGCGCGCTGCCGGGCATGTTGGTTGAGGCGGTTTTCCCCGGCGGCGACCGCCGCACGGCCACGATCGTACCCAAGGACGCCATCGTGCTACAGGGCGCGCAGCAGGTGGTGTTCGTCATCAGCAACGAGGGTACGGTGCGGGTTGCACCGGTGCGCACGGCGGAGGGCCTCGGCGCCTGGATCACGATCGACGGCCCCGTCAAGCCCGGCGACAAGATCGTCACACGGGGCAATGAGCGCTTGCAGCCCAACCAATCCGTCGTCGGCGAGCCGCTGGAGTATCCCGAGCCATGAAAATCGTCGAGCAAGCCATCAAGCTGCCGGTCACCACCGCGGTCGGCGTCATCCTGCTGGCGCTGTTCGGCGGCATCGCGCTGTTTCGCATCCCCATCCAGCTCACCCCGACCGTTGATGAGCCGACGATCAACATCACCACCATCTGGCCCGGCGCGACGCCGTACGAGATCGAGCGCGAAATCATCGTCGAGCAGGAAGAGCAGCTCAAGAGCGTGCAAGGCCTGGTCAAGATGGAGAGCGAGGCCCAGGAAAACCAGGGGACCATCAGCCTCACCTTCCAGACCGGCACGAACCTGGATACCGCGCTGATCCGCGTCTCCAACAACCTCGAACAGGTCCCCAGCTACCCCACCGACGCCGAGCGGCCCATCATCCGCACCGACGATGTGCGCGAGAACGCCATCGGCTGGTTCATGCTCCAGCCGCTGGAGGGCGAAAACGGGTTTCAAGGCGACATCTTCAACCTCTATGACTTCCTCGACCAGGACGTGAAACCGGAGTTTGAGCGCGTGCCGGGCGTCGGCTCGTCCAACGTCTTCGGCGGGCGCCAGACCGAGCTGCAGGTGGTCGTCGATCCGAATAAGCTGGCCGCCCGGCGGATCACGTTTCGAGAGCTTGGGTTGGCGTTGGACCGCGAGAACCGCAACTTCTCCGGCGGCACTTTTGACGAGGGCAAGCGGCGCTACCGCGTCCGCACGATGGGCGAGTACGACACGCCCGAGGAGATCAACGACGTCGTCATCGCCGTCCGCAACGGCCAGCCGGTCTATGTGCGCGACGTGGGCCACGCCGAGATCGGCTACCGCAAGGCCACCGGACGGCCTTACTACTTCGGCAAGCCCTCGCTGGCGATGAACGTGACCAAGGAGCCGGGCGCGAACGCGCTGGGGGTGATGAACGGCGTCAAGGAGCAGCTCGTCATCCTCAACGAGCAGATCCTGGGGCCGCGCGGACTGAAGCTGACGCAGGCCTATGACCAGACCGACTATATCTATTCGTCGATCGATCTGGTGCGGCAAAACCTCTTCGTGGGCGGCGCCCTGGCGGTGCTGATTCTGCTGCTGTTCCTGCGCAACTTTTCCAGCACCCTGATTGTGGCCGTGGCGATCCCGATCTCGATGATCGGCGTGTTCCTGGTGATGGACTTCTTTGGCCGCACGATCAACGTGATCAGCCTGGCCGGCATGGCCTTTGCGGTCGGCATGGTGGTGGACAACGCCATTGTTTCGCTCGAAAACATCTACCGCCATCGCCAGATGGGCAAATCGCGGGCGCTGGCCGCCTATGACGGCGCACGCGAGGTGTGGGGCGCGGTGCTGGCGTCCACATTGACGACCATTGCGGTCTTCCTGCCGATTGTCTTTATCGAGCAGGAGGCCGGACAGCTCTTCAAGGACATCGCCATCGCCATCAGCGCGGCGGTGGGCTTGAGCCTGGTGGTGGCGATTACCGTGATCCCGGCGCTGTCGGCGCAAATCCTGGGCAAGCCGAGGCGGACGCACAAGTACGGCCCGCGCAATCTGTTCGGGCTGGCGACGGCATTCGCGGGTTTTGCCGACGTGATCGCCGGGTTTGTTTACTGGTTGTGCGGCGGCGTGATCCGGCGGCTGGCGGTGGTGGTCGGGCTGACCGCGGCGGCCGTGCTGATCAGCCTCCAGATCATCCCGAAGACCGAATACCTGCCGCAAGGCAACCAGAACCTGCTTTTTGGCATTTTGCTGCCGCCGCCGGGCTACAACATCGATGAAGTTTCCGACATGCGGCAGCCCTACCTCGACCAAGTCGAACACCTGTGGACGACGCCGGTGGAGGAGCGCCGCGACGAGCCCGGCGGCGGCATCAAGCAGTTCTTCTTTATCGCGCTCAGCAACCAAGCTTTCTACGGAGTGCGCTCGGAGGATCAGCAGCGCGCCCGCGAGCTGTTGCCGGTCTTTACGGACATCGGACGGCAGTTTCCGGGGACGATCGGCTTTATCCAGCAATCGAGCCTCTTCCAGAGCGCGCGGGACTCGGGCCGCGTGATCGACATTGAGATCTCCGGCACGGACCTCAACGGCCTGATTGCCGTGTCGGGCCAGGTCTTTGGGCGGGCGATGGCGATTCTGCCGGAAGCGCAGATTCGGCCGGTACCGAGCCTGGATTTGGGCGACCCCGAAGTCCGCGTCACGACGGACCGGCTCCGCGCCGCCGAATCCGGCATGACCAACCGCGATCTGGGCTTTACCGTCAGCGCGCTGATCGACGGCGTCAAGGCCAGCGACTACCTCTACGAAGGCCGCGAAATCGACCTGAAGGTGATGGCGCCGCGCAGCTTCACGCATCGCACGCACGAGATCGAGCAGTTGCCGATCGCCACCCCCAGCGGCGACCTGGTCACATTGGGCTCGCTGGCGAAGATTGAGCTGACGACCGGCCCGGCGCAGATCAACCACGTGGAGCGCCGCCGCAGCCTGATTGTGCGCGTGGCGCCGCCGGATACGATGGCGCTGGAGGAGGCGATGGACCGCATCAACGAGCAGATTCTGGACCCGATGCGGGCCTCGGGCGCGTTCGACGGCTATCGGGTGGCGCTGGCCGGGACGGCGGACAAGCTGGGCGAAATGCTGGAGACGCTGCAATGGAACTTTCTGCTGGCGCTGGCAATTACTTATTTGCTGATGGCGGCGCTGTTTGAAAGTTTTTTATATCCGTTCGTGATTATGTTCTCGGTGCCGCTAGCGGCCTTGGGCGGGTTTTTGGGGTTGGCGCTGTTGAACCAGTTCATCTTCCAGCCGCTGGACGTGCTGACGATGTTGGGCTTTATCATTTTGATCGGCACGGTGGTGAATAACGCGATTCTGGTGGTACACCAGGCGCTGAACCACATGCGCGAGGACGGCATGGCGGAGCGGGAAGCAATCCGCGAATCCACGCGCACGCGCATCCGGCCGATCTTCATGAGCGTGTCGACGAGCGTTTTCGGGATGCTGCCGCTGGTGCTGTTCCCGGGCGCGGGCTCGGAGCTGTATCGGGGGCTGGGCAGCGTGGTGGTGGGGGGCTTGGTGGTGTCGACGGTATTTACACTATTTCTGGTGCCAGCGCTGTTCAGCTTGGTGATGGATGGGAAGAATGCGCTGGGGCGGGTGTTGGAAGGGATGTTTGGCTCGGAGGAAGAGCCGGTCGGCGGGGGCCGGTAGGGGATGAGCTGGGCCTCGAGGAGCTTGAGGAAGAGGATGCGGTTGGTCCAGGTGATGGCGAGTTCGAGGGCGACGTTGAAGAGGCGCTCGTCGCGGTCGGCTCCGTAGCGTCCGGGCCGCTCGAGGCGGGAGAGTT
>CAYOPA010000085.1:0-997 GCA_964405625.1 uncultured Bryobacterales bacterium | reverse complement strand
GTAGGGGCTGGGGCGAGCATTGAAACTGTTGCGGTTTCGACAATCACAAATCGATTGCCCGTCCGGGCAATTTAGGGTATCCTGCCCTTCTCGCGCTGCTCGGACCGCTTGACCCCATGGACGTAGCCATTCCGCTCGCTTTCCCAGACTATCTGATCGCGGTCGAGACGCCCCAGGCAGTCGTGCGGGTCCCAGCCCTGCTGCCTTTCATTGACCTTCTCCCCGAGCGCATAATCATCAAGGAACAGAAGTCCAAGGCGCCCTATTTGGGCCATGCTGGAGTGCTATTTTTTGGCGGTCAGTCCGGACTCAGCAAGTATTACGAGTACGGTCGCTACGATCGGGCCGCGACTGGGTTGGTACGGCGCGTGCGGATTCCCGATACGGCGCCTGGCGACGACGCTGCCCTGGCAAAGGTGCTCAGTGCTATCTCTCAAAAGTCCGGGCAAGACGGGGCGATCAAGGGCGCCTACATCGAGCTCTCCGACGGTGCCTTCGAGAAGATGCTGGCGTACTCCGAGAAGCGCGAGAAGGAAAACCACAATCCCCGACGCAGGGCCACGACATCACCAGCTACAGTTGCCTGCATTTCGCTGTCGCTGTCTGTGAAGCCGGCGGGGCCAAGCTGCCGCCCGTGGTCGATCCCCGCCCGACCGGGCATCTGACATTGATCCGCATGTGGCATCGAGATCTCGATTTCAGCCCGCCAAACAAGCTGGAGATCGACGCGACATGAGACTCCCCCAGGTTTTTCCATCCGCCAAGCCAGGCGCCATCACCGTTCTTCTCGCCGTGAGCATGCTAGGCTGCACGATCGAAGTTCAAGATGGGGCGCCGGAACGACCTGCAGGCGTTTCTGCGGAAGCTGCCTGGATCGGGGGTCCTGACGGCGGCGTATGGGTGGAGTTGCACCGCGAGGAATCTGAGCCCGGTCTGTGCCAATCTCAACAACCACCGACTGAAAGTCGGTGGGTTCAATTTCGACTGAAAGTCGGCT